>NZ_JBEZFD010000020.1:0-188795 GCF_040649235.1 Spirillospora sp. NPDC049024 | reverse complement strand
AACCGACCCCGCGCTATCTTCGGATTCAAGAAGCCCAAGGAAGTGTTCGCCGAGCTACTGACCAGCGGAATTGCTTCCACCGGTTGAGGGCAGGCTCTACTAGCTCGACTGACTCCTCCAACAACGTACTCAATTCCGCGACAAGTCGACTAATCACGCCCAGTCTGGGATCTACTCTGCCGGTCATCCGGTACGCCTCCCGAATTACCAATGAAGGTAATGGTGCCTACCCTGAGCGTAGTGCGGCCGCGCCCAGCGACGCGAGAAAATTTCGCACTCAGAGGCCGCACGTCCGGTTCGCATAGCCAGGCGCGGGCGACGGGACTTGCAAGATCGCGAGTGCCGCCATTGCCCGCTATAGGCCAGGCCTCACTACCGGCACTTTCGGCTTGGGCACGCCCGCACTGCTGCCCGTTGTCTGCGGCGGGTGGCGTGGCCACAGACAGGCAGTAAGCAACCCCTGGCCTGGGAATGGCCGCCCCACGAACGCGATCGGAACCGTCCGTTCCGTAATTCTTCCGCGTCGGTCTTCGCGCTGGGATGATCAGAACATGCCCACGGAGTACCTGTATCACGGCGGGACCCTCTATGAACTCTTGTCCTACTACTCCCTGTCCGACTCTGCCTGGAGCATCGAACTGACCGATATGAGCAGTGACGGCGGACTGCTGGTCCATGTGCTGGTGCCGGATGAGGACCTTGAGCGCCCCTGCGAGGTGGTGATGACGGACGCGTCGCACATACCCGAAGATGTGTTGCGGCCTTTGCTTCTGGAGGTAGCGGAAAGCGCCCGGCATGCAGGAGCGACCTTCGTACGCGACCAGCAGCAGCCACCCGCTTGAACGTCCCGTCCAACACCAGGCAGAGGGGGCGGCGGTGCGCACGCGCCAGCCCGCCAAAGGCGCCGGTTACCGGCACCCCCACCGCACGCTTCGGCGGGCTGCCGTTGCTCGAGCCGGGCTTGGTCGATGTCGCGGCGTGGCGTCCCGAGGACGGTGCCCCTGCGGGAGAGCTACGCGTCTTCGCGGGCGTCGCCCAAGTGCCGTAGGTCGTGGCGACCGGTCCGGGCGCACAGAGACCCCTGTTCCAAGAGCACGACAACTGCCCAGATCGATTGTTGACCTTGCTGGGCAGCCCTACGGGGCACCCTTAGGCTCCATCCTCGTCCAGGAGAAGAAGGGCGCTCGGGCGGGGTACGCCAGCAGTACCTCCACAAAGTTGGGGACGTGGAGCGGCATACCCGGCGACGGGCGGACAGGGGCGGCCATGACCAGGGCAACCGAACGAGGAGGACAGCCTGTTCACAGCCGGAGGGTGATGAGTTGGCTGTCGGAGGTGTTCGAACTCAACCCCGCGGACGTCAACTGGCCGCGGGCGGTGGCGTTTCTGGACGTCGGGCTGGTGCCGCTGTTCGTCTTCTGGGCGATCGGGCACGAGCAGTACCTTCTCAGCGCGTTGTTCGGCCTGCTTTTCGCGGCGCTGTCCGACCCGGGAGGCGGTTACGGACATCGCGTGTCGCACATCTCCGCCTTTGCGCTGGTCGGGGCAGGGGTGACCGCGCTGGGGTTCGAAGTCGGGAGAGAGGCCTGGGGCTGGCCGGTGCTGGCGGCTTTCGTGGTCACGCTCGTGGCCGGGCTCACCGTCGCATTCGGGGTGCGCAGACTCGTCAACGCCCTGCTACTCAACATCTGGTTCATCGTCGTCATCGGACTGGAGTTCAACCTCCATCAACACGCCCGCATCACCAACCACACCTGGGCTCAGGTGCTCGCCTGGGCCGGTGGGGCAGCGCTGTGGATCGCGGTGACGTTCATTTGGTGGCTGATCCGCGGGCGTACGGACTCGCCCCAGCCGTTCGCGGAGATCCCGGGCGACGCCTCGCGAAAGAGACCGAGTCGACCACTGGTCATGTTCTCGGTGATCCGCGCCCTCGTCATCGCCGGCACCGTCGCGCTCGCGTTGGGACTGGACCTGTCACACGGCGTCTGGATCCCGATCGCAGCCATGATCGCGATGAAGCCGAGCCTGGAGCAGACGACGCTCATAGCCGCGCAGCGCCTTGTGGGCGCGTTGATCGGCGCCGCCGCGGCCGCGCTGCTATTGCTGGTTCCAGCGAGCGAACACGGACTGCGGCTGTTCGCTGTGGAGCACGGACTCGGAATGGTGGCGCTCGTGTTGTTCATGCACGGGGCGGGGATCCGCTTCTTCAGCTACACGCTCTACAGCGCGGCCATCGCCGCGGGAGTGCTGATCATGGTGGACCTTCCCCAGCCCTCCGACTACGCGGCTGAGGGCTACCGAGTGCTGTGGACGCTGTGCGGTGTGGGCATCAGCCTGCTCGTCATGCTGCTGGCAGAGCTGATCGCCAAGCTGACCACCAAGGCACCACCTCAGCCGACCTGAACACGCCCCCGCCATCGGCCCACAGCCGCGGCCTCGGGGGCTTGCTGGCTGCTCTGTGGACACGCGGGTCGGGGGCGGACGGGGCCGGGGTCGTCGAGCCGATCAGTTCGGCGACCCGGGCCTGCCCATCGGGGCCACAGGCCGCCAGGACGGTGTCCAGACCCTGCTGGTTGATGCGGCGGGTGCTCAGATTGCTTCGGCCGGGATCTCTTCGTATTCCTTGCGAAGGGTCTCCAGAATCGGATGCTCGTCCGGGAACTCCACCTCGTTGATGGCCGTGATCGCCCGCACGCCAATGGCCGTGTTGGTCGCGAACGCGGCTTCCATGCGGGGCAGGTCGGAGAGGTTGACGGGGGCGATGGACGTCGCTTCGTGCACCTCGTGCAGTAGGCGCATGGTCACGCCTGTGAGCACTTCGGCGTTAGGCCAGACGACTTGCTGTCCGTCGAAGAACCCGATGTTCCACGTTGCTCCCTCGGAGACGTACAGGTCCGAGTCGGTGAAGACGCAGTCGTCGAATCCGTCGAGTTGGGCGTTGCGGCGATGCCTGAGGGTGCCGAACAGGCCGAGGTGCTTCTGCTCAGGCAACTCGCGCACGTAGGGGACGGACTGCACCCGGATCGGCGCCATCGGCCACGCCCCGGACCGGCGGGTCGTGACGAGGACCTTCGGCTTGGCTCGGGCTCCCGGGTGGCCAAGTTCGAGGTCGGGATCGTAGATCGTCACGCGGACGACGAACACGCCGTCCCGTCCGGCGGTGGCCTGTCTGACGTACTCCCGGACCTGTTCGCGGTCCAACTCGTGACCGAAGAGCACACGGCAGTCTCGAACAAGCCGCTCCAGATGGTGCGAGAAGCCCCTGACGTGCTGGCCTTCCACGCGCATCGAGGTGAAGTGACCGTAGTTCACCAGGGCTAGTGCTTGGATCTCATTCGGGGAGACAGGTATGCCGTTGAGTTCAGCCACAAGGCCAGTGTGTCAGGAGGTACGGCCTGCTCCCGGGGCCGGGTGCAGCACAAGATCGCCGCTGCGTCGGCTCCGGGAGGCGGGATGGCCTTCGCCAAAGGCCGCTGGCTCGGCACCCCAAAATGCTTTAACACGGATCCATCTCGTACACCGACGTGGCCACAGGGCGATGTTTGTTGATCACGCTCCACTCCACGCTGCCCTCGATCGAAGACAACATGTCCGAGAGCGGTGCATGCCCTTCTTCCTTGAACCACCAGTCATGGTCACTGCCCAGGGCTTCAAGCTCGGCGACTGCTTCGTACTCGAAGTCGCACGTCAATTGCGTATAGCTCAGCAGATCATCCTCATCATCACCGTGGGCCTTGGCGAGAACAGAGAACTGTCGGCAGACTGAAAGATGGAAGCGGCGCGGGCCATCGAACGATGCGGTGAGATACTCGTACTTCATGCCGTCTTCCTCGACGTTGTCGAGCGGGATGTCCATGAATCGACTGAATACTCGCCACGTGGTGATGAGCTCAAGACTGTTGGGCTCCTGCCCCTCTTCTCTTAAAAGGTCAAGTAGGCGTTCATAGGCTTCACCGTGTCGCATGTTTCTCCGGCGAAAGTGGGCGAGCACGTCTCTGACTCGACAGCGTAGCCCAGGAAACCGGCGCCTTTACGTGATCTACTGACAGACGCAGGCAATGCATGATCTAAGCCGTCTCAGGTCTTGGCTCGCGTCGTAGACGACTGGGGCGGCAGTGGCCGGGCTGTGCGGCGGGATCGGACGGGACAGGCCGCATGCCCGGCGCCGGGGCGGGCGGCCGCGTAGCGGGCGCCCTTGAGACGTAGAGAAGGTCTCATCCGGCCGGCGGACTACCCGGCTGACCTTGGGTTTAAGGTGCCCTGACCACCGATGGTGGGGCCTGTTGGCCAGAGGGCTTCTAGGTCGCTTGGGGTGAGCGGGGCTTGGTAGGCGGCTTGGAGGACGTTCGTTTTGGTGGGGTTGTCGGCTTCGGCGAGGTTAGTGAACCAGTCGATTCCGGCGGGGTAGGCCCAGAGGTAGGAGCGGAGTTGGGGGTTGGCTCCTCGGTCGGTGAGGAGGTCGGCTATGGCTGCGTCCCTGATCCAGGGCATGCGGAAATGGGCGTGGTCGGCCAGCTCGGGGATGGTGGCGCCTTGGTTGAGGGCTATGTGCAGTTCGGCGCGGACCAGTTGGTTGTAGTGGTCGAGCTTGGTGCGGGTGGCCAGTAGTTCGTCGTCTGGCGTGATGAAAAGGGGTAGGGCTTGGGCGAGTCCTTCTAGGAGGACTTGTTGCGGGGCGTGGATCGACATCAGGCGGACCCAGGGGACGTCGTGGGTGGCGGCTCGGGCTGACCAGCTCGCGCTCTGGAGGCCGTGGCCGAGTACCTCGTGGAGGGCGAATTGGCGGGCGGCTACCTTGGTGAAACTGGCGCGGCTCAGGTTGAGGCGTAGGCGGACCTGGTCGCCGGCCCCGTCCAGCCAGTACGCCCAGTAGGCGTCCACCTCCGTGGTCTCTACGGTGAGGTTGAAGGGGGCCTGGCCGCCGGTGGCCTGGCGGACGGCGGGCTCGTAGTCGGCGGCTGCCTGGCGGATCGCGTCGGGGGCCTCGCCGGTCTCGATCGGGCCCTCGATCGCTTTGAGGTCGCGGGCGGTGTCGGGTCCCCATGCGATGCCGAGGGTTTCGAGTGCTTGGCGGGCCTGTTCGCCGCGGTGGGTGATGTAGTCGTCCTGCCATCCGGTGGCGGGGCATCCCTGGGTGGCCTGGACGTAGTCGTTCAGGGGCCGGTGTTCGCCCAGCAGTGCGCCGAGGTAGGCCAGATCGGCGGTCAGGCGGGTTGTGAGGCGGTCGGCTCCGGCCTGGACGGTGCGGGCGCGTAGATCGGTCAGGCGCTGGTAGACCGCCAGGCGGTTGTCGGCCGGTTCGGTGGGCATGGTGGTGGGGGCACAGTCGAAGTCGATGACGGCTGCGGATCCGCGGCCGGTCTCGTAGGCGTGCCAGGCTCGTATGGTCTTTTCGATCTCGTCACGCAGGTTCACGGATCGGCTCCCAGCGCAGCGTCACGGCCTGGTTCGGGCGCAGGTGATCACAAGTCAGGGACATGACGGTGCCCTTGCCGCCGAGGTCCCAGACGAGGCTATCGGTGGCGGAGTTCTCCGAACCGTCGAGATGTTCCTCGGTCGCGGTGCACCCTGCGGAGCCGACGTCGCGCTGGCGCAGGGGCTCAGCCGCGCAACTGGCGACGTTGTGAGCCTCTACGCAGATCACTGGTCCAGCCCAACCGAGCACTGGAAGCCAGTGAACCGGATCCCCAGGCGCTGAGGCGAGGGCTGTGGTCGGTCGCCATAGTCACCCCGCCGGGGCAACCAGAGCGGGGCGGGTTGCGTCAGAGTGACGAAGCCGCGGCTCGCGCCATAAGGCGAGATTCACAACGACTGTTGGAGCGACGATGACCGCACCTGAGAAGCGCATTCCCGGGCAGACCAACGCCGAGTACGAACGACGGCGGGATCCCAACGCGAACTTCATCGGAACACAGTCGCTGCAGGGGGGCGGAGACCCTTCCTTTGTGATCAGGGCCTCTCAGGCTTTCTTCGCTTGGCTCAACCGGCGCAGGGACCGCAAGTCGCGTTAGGTGCGGCGCGGCCCGCGGCTTCGTCCTCATGCCGGCAGGGTGGGGGTCGGCCAAAGCGCCGACTCAATGCTTCCGTATCAAGCGTCGTGCCGAGTAGAAGCCGTTGTCTGGCCAGGATCGGCCTACGGTGGCTGGACTCCGCAGCGGCCGGTTCGCCGAGAGCGAGCCCAGCCTCGTGGACGGGACGCGAACGAGGCCGCCGCCCACGCCGCGTGCCTCCGCCGCGCGGGCGGTAAGCCGTGCCAACGGCGTGAGCGCCGCTGCCCTTGGCCGGAAGGCCAAGACGCTGCGGCTTATGCACGCCATGCACGCTCGTCCTCACACCCGGAGATCATAAATAACCTCCGCACGCTTCATACCGACCAGGCAAAGGTGCGGGCTCGCGCTCGGTGAGGCGTGGCTGAAGCACGGGCTGATCTTCCTGTCCGAGGTGGGCACGCCTACCGACCCGGAGAACTCACGTCTTCCCCGCTGGCCAAGCGTGCGGGGCTGGGGCACTGGCAGCACCCGGGCATCGCCATCACGAAGGACACCTACGGGCGTCTGGTCGTGGACGACAAGCGCGCAGCGGCCGAGGCGATGAGCGGCGCCCGTTCGGCGGCTGAACCTCGCGGCTCCCACGATAAAGCAAACAGCCCCCTTCCTTGGTCGGAAGGGGGCTTTGAGGTGGGAGCCGGCGAGGGGACTTGAACCCCTAACCTTCTGTTTACAAGACAGATGCTCTGCCAATTGAGCTACGCCGGCGGGCTCGTCCCGCATCGTAGTCGACTTGGGGGCTCGGGGGGATCCGGGTTTTTTCTGGGGTGGGTGTCGATCTGGTGGAGGCCCGTTCGTATGGGAGGGGAGGGGGCCTCGCGGGGAAGGACAGTGTCGTGGGGGCGGCGTCGTTCGGTGAAGGAGGAGGGATGAAGCTCTATGTGCTCAACATCATTCAGCCGGTCGGGGAGATCCCGCCGCCGGAGGTGCTGGAGCCGGTGATGGCGGAGCTCGCCGAGGTGCGGCGGGATCTGGAGCGGCAGGAGTGCTGGGTGTTCGGGCGGGGGCTGGAGCAGCCTGAGGCGAGCACCGTGGTGTGCATGCGGGAGGGCGAGATCATCGCGACGGACGGGCCGTGGACGGAGGGGAAGGAGCACGTCGGCGGCATCACCGTCATCAAGGTGGTGGACCTGGAGGCGGCGTTGAAGGTGGCGGCCAGGTTCACGCAGGTGACCGGGTTGCCGATCGAGGTGCGGCCGTTCCTGGGCGAGGTGTGATCGAGCGGGTCTTCCGGGAGGAGCACGGGCGCGCGGTGGCCGTGCTGGTCCGTGTCTTCGGGGACGTGGACGTCGCCGAGGAGGCGGTCCAGGAGGCGTTCGCCGAGGCGGTGCGCAGATGGCCGGTGGAGGGGGCGCCGCCGAGTCCGGCGGGGTGGATCATCACGACGGCGCGGAACAAGGCGATCGACCGGTTGCGGCGGGACGCCGCGCGGGCCGGGAAGTACGCGCAGGCCGTGCTGCTGAACGCGGCGGAGCCGGCCGAGGCGTCGGCCGTGGAGGACGATCGGCTGCGGCTCATCTTCACGTGCTGCCATCCGGCGTTGCGGATGGAGGCCAGGGTCGCGCTGACGCTCCGGTTGCTGGGCGGGTTGTCGACGGCGGAGATCGCGCGGGCCTTCCTGGTGCCGGAGAAGACGATGGCGCAGCGGCTCGTCCGGGCGAAGGCGAAGATCCGGGATGCAGGGATTCCGTACCGGGTGCCGGAGCTGCCCGATCTGCCCGGACGGCTCTCGGGTGTGCTCGCGGTCGTGTACCTGGTGTTCAACCAGGGCTACGGCGGGCGCGAGGAACTGGCCGACGAGGCGATCAGGCTGGGGCGGGTGCTGCGGGAGCTGATGCCGGACGAGCCCGAGGTGCTGGGGCTGCTGGCGTTGATGCTGCTCATCGAGTCGCGCAAGGCCGCCCGGCGGCGGGACGGCGAGTTGGTGCTGCTGGGCGAGCAGGATCGCGGGCTCTGGGATCGGAGGCTCGTGGAGGAGGGGCAGGCGCTCGTCCGACGGTGCCTGGAGATCGGGCGGCCCGGGCCCTACCAGCTCCAGGCGGCCATCAACGCGGTCCACAGCGATGCCGGGAGGGTCGAGGACACTCGGTGGGATCAGATCCTCCAGCTGTACGACCAGTTGATGGTCGTGGCGCCGAGTCCTGTGGTGGCGCTCAACCGGGCCGTGGCGGTGGGCGAGGTGCAGGGGGCCGGGGCCGCGCTGGAGTTGGTGGAGCGGCTCGACCTCGGCCGGTACTACCTGTTCCATGCGGTCCGTGCCGATCTGCTGCGGCGGTTGGGGCGGGACGGGGAGGCCGCCGCAGCCTATGACGAGGCCATCGGACGTACCGAGGACGAGGCCGAGAAGGCGTTCCTCAAGCGGCGGCGGGACGCGGTCTCCGGTTGAGGGTCTGGCCCGCGACCAGGGCTCCCAGGGCGATGGTGAAGCCGACGACCTGCCACGGGGTGAGGGTCTGGCCGAGGATCAGCAGGCCCGCCAGGGTGGCGACCATCGGGTTCGTGAGGCCGAGGAGGGAGACGGAGGTCGGGGGCAGGCGGTCGATGCCGCGGAACCACAGCGCGTAGGCGATCGCGGTGCCGACGATGCCGAGGTAGGTGAAGCCCAGGAGGTTCTCGCCGGTCAGCGAGGACGGGACGCCCTCCAGCGCGAGGGTGAGCGGCAGGAGGACCAGGCCGCCGACGGTGAGCTGCCAGCCGGTCATGACCAGCGGCGATTCGGGGCGTCCCCACTTCTTGGCCAGGACGATCGCGGTGGCCATGAGCGAGGTCGCGGTGAGCATGGCGGCGATGCCGAGCGGGTCGAGCCGGGCCTCGCCGCTGAGGGTCAGCAGGGCGACGCCGCCGGTGCCGGCGAGGGCCGAGTACAGGACGGCGCGGGCCGGGCGGATCCGCAGGACGCCGAGCGACAGCAGCGCCACGACCAGCGGCTGGACGGACCCGATCGTCGCGGCGACGCCGCCGGGGAGACGGTAGGCGGCGAAGAAGATCAGCGGGAAGAAGGCGCCGAAGTTCAGCAGGCCGAGGACGACCGACTTCCACCACCAGTCGCCGCGCGGCAGCCGGCGGGTGGCGGCGAGCAGCACCAGGCCGGCGGGCAGGGCGCGCATCGTGGCGGCGAGCATCGGGCGGCCGTCGGGCAGCAGCGTGGTGGTGACGACGTAGGTGGTGCCCCAGCTCGCGGGTGCGAGGGCGGCGAGGGCCAGGTCGGAGGCGTAGCCGGTGCGCAGGGTGGGTGCCGGGAGGGCTGTCGCGTGATTCACCTCAACGTCAATTATCTGAACGTTGAGATTATTTCCGATCTCAGGTGCGGAGGCGGCTGATCTCGTACAGCGCGATGCCCGCGGCCACCCCGGCGTTGAGCGACTCGGCCTTGCCCGGCATCGGGATCGTGACGAGCAGGTCGCAGGTGTCGGCGACAAGCCGCCCGAGCCCCTTGCCCTCCGAGCCCACGACCAGCACGAACGGCCCGGAGGCGAGCTCCAGGTCGGCGACGGTCGTGCCGCCTGCCGCGTCGAGGCCGGCGACGAAGCAGCCGGCCTTCTGGTAGGCCTTGAGCTGGCGCGAGAGGTTCGTCGCCTGCGCGACCGGGACGTTCGCGAGGGTGCCGGCGGACGACTTCCAGGCGCCGGCCGTGACCCCCGCCGCGCGCCGCTCCGGGACGACCACGCCGGTCGCGCCGAACGCGGACGCGGACCGGACGATCGCGCCGAGGTTGCGCGGGTCGGTGATGCCGTCCACCGCGACGATCAGCGGGGCGGTGCCCTTGAGCAGGTCGTCGGGGTGCGCGTACCGGTAGGGCTTGACCTGCAGCGCGATGCCCTGGTGAACGGCGCCGTCGGTCAGCCGGTCGAGCTCGTTCTTGCCGGTCTCCAGCAGCGGGATGCGGCGGTCGGCGGCGATCTGGATCGCCTCGCGCACGCGCTCGTCCGTCCCGGAGGTGACGTACAGGGCCGTGCCGGGAACGCCCGCGCGCAGCGCCTCGACGACCGGGTTGCGGCCGGTGACCAGTTCGGGCACCTCGCCGGTCGCGCGGCGCGCACCGGCGGGACGTCCGGCCGGACGGGTCTCCGACGAGCCCTGGGCGCGCGCGCCGGGGCCGAGCGTCGGGGTGCCGGTGCGCCTGGAGTTCTTCACGGCGCGGGCCTTCTGGCGCTTGCCGTGCCAGTGCCGGTCCTCCGCCTTGGGGGTGGGTCCCTTGCCCTTGCGCTTGGCTGCCATGTGTCGGTAACGCCCTTCGCGACGATTGCCTGCTCGCCCCGGCCGGGCGGCTCAAGATAAGCGGACGGCGACGAACCCCCGCGAACGTTCGATTTTATCCGGCGCGCGGCGTGCGCCATGCACGGTCAGCCGCGCTTCAGCTCCCAGCGTGGGCCCTGCGGGGTGTCCTCGACGACGATACCGGCCGCCGAGAGGCTGTCGCGAATGGCGTCAGCGGCCGCGTAGTCCTTGCGGGCGCGGGCCGCCTGCCGCTGCTCCAGCGCCACCTTGACCAGGGCGTCGACGACGGGGTGCAGGTCGTCTTCGCCGGAGGCCTGCCACTGCGGCGCCAGCGGGTCGATGCCGAGGACGTCCGCCATCGCCCGGACGGCTGTCATGTGTACCTTCACTGCGGCGCTGTCGCCGGACGCAAGAGCGCTGTTGCCTTCCCGGACGGTCTCGTGCAGCACCGCCAGCGCCTGCGGGACGCCCAGGTCGTCGTCCATCGCGGAGGCGAACGCGGACGGCACGGAGGACGGCGCGCCGGCCCCCACGAGCTCCGATGCCCGCGTCACGAAGCCCTCGATCCGCTGGTAGGCGGAGACGGCCTCGGCCAGGGCGGCGTCGGTGTAGTCCATCAGCGAGCGGTAGTGCGCCGAGGCGAGGTAGTAGCGCACCTCGACCGGGCGGGCCTTGCCCAGCAGGTCGGGCAGCAGCACCACGTTGCCGACGGACTTGCTCATCTTCTCGCCGTCCACGGTGAGGAGCCCGTTGTGCAGCCAGTAGCGCGCGAAGCCGTCACCGGCGGCGCGGGACTGGGCGATCTCGTTCTCGTGGTGCGGGAAGATCAGGTCGACGCCGCCGCCGTGGATGTCGAAGGAGGAGCCGAGGTACCGGGTCGCCATCGCCGAGCACTCCAGGTGCCAGCCGGGGCGCCCGTCGCCCCAGGGCGTCTCCCAGGACGGCTCCCCCGGCTTCGCGCCCTTCCAGAGCGCGAAGTCGCGCGGGTCGCGCTTGAGGTCCTCGTTGGGGGTGTCGCCGGCGGAGCGCATGTTCTCCAGCCGCTGGTTCGACAGCGCGCCGTACTCGTCCGCCCAGGACTTGACGTCGAAGTACACGTCGCCGCCCGCCGCGTACGCGTGGCCCTTCTCGATCAGCCGGCGCATCAGGACGATCATCTCCGGGACGTGCCCGGTGGCGCGCGGCTCGATCGTCGGGGGCAGGCAGCCGAGCAGGTCGTAGCCCTGGGTGAAGGTGCGCTGGTTGCCCTCGGCGACCGCGAACCAGGGCACGCCCCGCTCCGCCGACACCGCGATGATCTTGTCGTCGACGTCGGTGACGTTGCGCGCGAACGTCACCTCGTAGCCGGACGCCCGCAGCCAGCGCAGCAGCACGTCGTAGATGACGCCCGAGCGCAGGTGCCCGATGTGCGGGGCCGCCTGCGGAGTCGCGCCGCACACGTACATCCCCACGCGGCCCTCTTCCAGGGGCTCGAACGTGCGGACGCTACGGGTACCGGTGTCGTAAAGGCGCAGGCTCACAGGTTCAGGTTATTGGATGGACGTCCGGCTACGTGGCGCATCGCCCAGGCCGCCCCGTGCCATCGGGTCATGTCACCGGGGCGGCGCTCAGTGGAACGTCTTCTCCAGCCGGGCCGCGAACGCGGCGGCATGCGGTCCGAAGCCGCCGTGGTCGCCGGGGTAGGTCTCGGCGGACGTCCCCAGCCGCTCGGCCAGCGCCAGCGCGGCCCGGTTCGCCGGCTCGCCCTCCGACTCCTCCCCCGCCACCAGGACGATCCGGACGGACGACCCGCGCAGCGCCTCCACATCGGGCGTGTACCGCCCGAAGGTCGGCACCTCGTAGCCCACGAAGAAGTCGGTGTTCTTCTCGAACCGGGCGAACATCTCCTGCATCTCCGGGCTCGGCGGCTTCTGCTCCTCTGCCCCGCCCTCAGGCTCCTCGCCGCCGCCCATGCCCATCGCGGCGCCGAACGTCCCCATCGCGGGGCCGACGCCGCCCTCGCGGTAGGCGCGCTCCACGTCCGTGAGGACGGCCTCCCAGTGCGCCGCGTCCGGCAGTATCGCCAGCAGCGACGGCTCGTGGGCGACCAGCGCGCGCACCTGCTCGGGGTGGCGCGCGGCCAGCTCCAGCCCGATCACCGCGCCCGAGCTGTTGCCGAACACGTGGGCGGGGCCGTCGGCGACCTCGGCGAGCAGCCGGGACGCGTCGTCCGCGTGCACCTCGATGCGCTGCGGCTCCGGCGGCCCGTCGAGCGGGCTGCGCGAGTTGCCGCGCCGGTCGTAGGCGACGACCGTGTACCGGTCGGCGAGCGCCGCGGCGAGCCCGGCGTAGCCGGCCGCGTCGTAGATCCCGCCGCAGATCAGCAGCAGCACGGGCCCGGAGCCGCGCACCTCGTAGTAAAGGGTCGCGCCGGGGACGTCAAGCTTTCCCATCAGAGTCTCCTTCGTTGATCCGGGCGGCGCGCTCCTCGAGGTAGCGCCGCTCGGGCATGCTCGTCGTGCCGCGGGCGGCGTCGCGGTACGCCTCCCGCGCGGCCGGCGCGTCGCCCGCCCTCTCCAGCAGGTGCGCCCGGACGGCCGCGAGCCGGTGGTGCTTCGCCATCCGGTCGTCGCCGTCCAGCGTGCGCAGCAGGTCCAGGCCGGCGGACGGCCCCTCCACCATCGCCAGCGCGACGGCCTCGTTCAGCGTGACCATCGGGTTCGGTGCGAGATGGCCGAGCAGCCGGTACAGCGCGAGGATCTGCGGCCAGTCGGTGTCCTCCGGCCGAGCGGCCTCGGCGTGCACGGCGGCGATCGCGGCCTGCACCTGGTACGGGCCGGGCGGCGACCATGTCAGCGCGTCGGTGATCAGGGCCGTCCCCTCCCGGATCGCCTCGGCGTTCCAGAGCGTCCGGTCCTGCTCGGTGAGCGGGACCAGAAGGCCGCCGTCGGCGGTGCGGGCGGCGCGCCGGGCGTCGGTGAGCAGCATCAGCGCGAGCAGCCCGGTCACCTCCCCGTCGCCGGGCAGGGCCCGGTGCAGCGCCCGGGTCAGCCTGATCGCCTCGGCGGTGAGGTCCGTGCGCTGCAGGTCGGGCCCGCTGGACGCGGTGTAGCCCTCGTTGAAGATCAGGTACAGCACGTGCAGGACGGCCCGGAGCCGCTCGTCCCGCTCCCGCGGCGCCGGCGCCGCGAACCGCGCACCCGCCGCCTTGATCTTCTGCTTGGCGCGGCTGACCCGCTGCGCCATCGTCGCCTCCGGGACGAGGAACGCGCGGGCGATCTGCGCCGTCGTCAGGCCGCCGACCGCCCGCAGCGTCAGCGCGACCTGCGAGGACGGCGACAGCGCCGGATGGCAGCACAGGAACAGCAGCGTCAGCGTGTCGTCGCGCTCGGACGCGCGGTACTCGTCCGGGCCCGGCGCGGCGGGCTCCTCCGCGAACACCGCGGCCTCGCGGTCGCGGCGGGCCCGCTCGCTGCGCCACTGGTCGGTGAGCCGCCGGGTCGCCACCGTCAGCAGCCAGCCGCGCGGGTTCTCCGGGACGCCCTCCCCCGGCCACTGCACGGCGGCGGCCAGCAGGGCCTCCTGCACGGCGTCCTCGCACGCGTCGAAGGCGCCGTGCCGCCGCACGAGCGTGCCGAGCACCTGCGGCGCGAGGGCGCGCAGCAGGTCCTCGACGGCCGGGGGCGTCCTCACATCTCCGCCCCGGAGTCGTGCATGATCGCCCTCACCTCCATGCGCCCGCCGAACCTGACGTCCGGCCAGCGCGAGGCGATCTCCACCGCCCGCTCCTCGGTCTCGCAGTCGACGGCGATATAGCCGGCGAAGTGCTCCTTGGCCTCCAGGAACGGGCCGTCGGTCACGACCGGCCGGCCGTCCACGCCCACGACGGTCTTGGTCAGCGACGGGTCGGCCAGCGCCTGCCCGCCGACCAGCTCGCCGGACTCGGTCAGCTCCTTCATGATCGCGTCGACCTCGCCGAACAGCGCGGTCCGCTCCTGCTCCGTCAGCTCCTCCACGAAGCCCGGGCGGTTGTAGATGAGCAGCATGTACTTCACGGATCTCTCCTCGTCGTCGGTCGGTTTCGCGCGAGCCGCCGGCCCGCCGGACGGCCCCGCCTCCGGGCCCGTCAGAGAAGGATCGGAGCCCCCGGCCCGTTCTCGACATCCCCCGCGAGAAAATCTTCAGAAATCTTGGGCCATGTCCCTGACCTGGTGGCACAGGACGGTGAACGCCAGCGCGTCCGGCATCCGGGAGGCGAGCGTCGCGAGATCGGGCCGGCCGGGGCGGGCGTGCACGGTCACCATCCCGTTCCCGATCACCACGTCGTGGACGGCGTGCCAGGGCAGCCGCTCGCCGTCCTTCTCGACGCCGTCCAGGTCCACCGCGAACGGGCCGATCCGGACGGACTCCCCCGCCTTCACCGCGGCCAGGCGGTGCGGGACGATCCGGGCGGTCACCTCCTGCGCGACGGCCACGCCGAGCGTCCGGACGTCCGGGATGTCGTCGCCGAGCCGCAGCACGCTCCCGTCGTGCGCGACGACGGTGAAGCGCCACCGGACGCGACCGCCCGGTCCGTCCGGGACGCCCGCGACGGTCACCGAGGCGAGCTCGTCCCACGTGTACGCCCCGCCGCCCGGTCCGCTGACCGCTAACCCCGCGGTGTGGAGGACGGCGACGCGGGCCCGGAGGCGCGGACGGTCCCGTCCCGCGATCCACCCGGCGGCCGCCGCGTAGCCCATCGACAGGAGCAGCGCCGGGACGCCCACCCACCACACGCGGTCGTGCAGGTACACGACCGCCGCCGGGATGAGCGCCGCCGCGGCCAGGCAGAGCAGCGCCAGCCACGCCCAGGTGCGGCGGGCCGCGGCCCGCCCGTCGAAGATGCGGACCGGTTCACCGAGACGGTCTTGGGGGAACTCCACTGCGGCGCTACCCGGCCGCGCGGGCCCGCGTGACACGCACGAACCTGCCGCACGCCATCGCTGCCTCCCTCAGCCTCGTCCTCGCCAATACCGTACGTCTCCCCACTTATCGTGCGCAGCGTCACAGTGATCACTAAGAAGTTGCGGTTCGGCGGCGTCCGGGCTGGTTAATCTCGGCGGAGGAACCCTCCCTTCCGGAACGAGAGACATGCCGACTGATCCGACCCGGCCCTCCTACTCACCCGTGCAGCGGCTGCTGCTCACCGGCGCCGCCGGCCTCGTGGTCGCCGCGCTGGCGGGCGGCGCGTTCGCGCTGACCTACGACGTCCTCCGCGAGCTCGCCGTCGCCGGCGGGGTGAGCCGCCGCTGGGCGCCGCTGTACCCGGCGATGGCCGACACCCTCACCGCCGTGACGATCCTCTCGCTCGTGGTCACCCGCAACGCCCGCTGGTGGACGCGGCTGCCGCGCTGGACGCTGCTGTTCCTGCTGCTCGCCGGGGGCGCCGCGATCTCCGTCCAGCACTCGGTCCGGGGGTTCGACGCGCTGTCCGAGGACGCGGTGCGGACGGGCGTCGCCGTCGCGCCGCACGCCATGCTCGTGATCGCCGTCTGGCTGTGGCTGACGATGGCCAAGCAGATCCGGGTGGCGTCGCGGGCCTCCGCCGGGAACGAGGCGCCGGTCGAGGCGCAGCGCGGCCACGTCAAGGTCCTGGAGCCCGCGGCGCCCCCGCTCGCGCTGGAGGCGCCCGCCGAGCAGGAGCCGGCGCCCGCCTTCCCGGACGTTCCACCCCCGGCCCCCGAGCCGGAGCCCGAGCCCGAGCCGATCCTGCCGTTCAAGGACGACGGGCCCGAATGGCCCACCATCGAGAAGGCCGCGCCCGCGCCGGAGGAGTTCTCTCCCTTCGACTACGAGGAGAGCCTGTCGTCGGAGCCCGCGCCGCCGCTGGAGCCGCTCCCGCAGCCCCGCCCGCCGCTGGACTCGGTGCCCGACCTGCTGCCGACGGACGTCGAGCTCGTCCGGGGCCGGGACGGCGTCGGCCAGAAGCCCCCGGCCGCCTCGACGACCCGTCCCGACATCGTGCTTCCCGGGTCCCAGGGCGCGGACGAGGACGAGCTGGACGACCCGCCCGCCGACCGCGCCGAGGACCCCGACGCCGGGGATCCCGAAGCGACGGACCCCGACGGGGGAGACCGCTCGGCAGGCGGCGACTGGAACCCGCCGCCGTCCAGCAACTTCCGCAGCGGCCCCACCCCGCCCGCCGAATAGGGCCGGGCCCAGGGACCGGTTCGGGCGCCGGTTCGGGGGCGCCGCCCTGATCTGGAAAACCGCCTTTCCTCCTCCGCCGCCTGATCTGCCCGCACCGGGCGAAAGGGACGCGGCGGGGGGAAGGTATGGCTCCATGACGACCGTTTCGTGGGTCGAGAGCAGTCGGGACGGCGGCTTCGGCATCGAGAACCTGCCGTACGGGGTCTTCTCCCGGCGGGGGGAGCTGCCGCGCGTCGGCGTGGCGATCGGCGACCGCGTCCTCGACCTGGCCGAGATGTCGGCCGCCGGCCTGGTCGAGGACCGGCACTACTTCGCCTCCGGGTCGCTGAACGCCTTCATGGTCGCCGGACGCGCCGCCTGGCGGGCGAACCGGGAGCGGGTGACGGAGCTGCTCACCGACGAGTCGTACCGGGGGCGGGTCGAGCCGCACCTGATCCCGGTCGCGGACGTGGAGCTGCAGAAGCCGTTCGAGGTCGCGGACTACGCCGACTTCTACTCCTCCGAGCACCACGCCGCGAACGCGGGGCGGATCATGCGGCCGGACGCCGCGCCGCTGCCGCCCAACTGGAAGCACATGCCGGTCGCCTACCACGGCCGCGCCGGGACCGTGTACCCGTCCGGGACGCCGATCATCCGGCCGTCCGGGCAGCGGCGGGCGAAGGGCGACCCGGAGCCGTCCTTCGGCCCCTCGCGGCGCCTCGACTTCGAGGCGGAGGTCGGCTTCGTCGTGGGCGTCCCCTCCGCCGCGGGGCGGGGCGTGCCGACCGCCGCGTTCCGCGACCACGTGTTCGGGTTCGTGCTCGTGAACGACTGGAGTGCGCGCGACCTCCAGCGATGGGAGTCGCAGCCGCTCGGCCCGTTCCTCGGCAAGTCGTTCTCGACGTCGGTCTCGTCGTGGGTGGTGCCGGTCGCGGCGCTGGAGCCGGCGCGCGTCTCACCGCCCGTCCAGGATCCGGCGCCGCTGCCGTACCTGCGGTGCGAGGAGCCGTGGGGCCTCGACCTGCACCTGGAGGTCCTGATCAACGGACGGGTGGCGGCGCGGCCGGAGTTCGCGTCGATGTACTGGACGTCCCCGCAGCAGCTCGCGCACGCCACGGTGAACGGCGCCCCGCTCCGCACCGGCGACCTGTTCGCGTCCGGCACGGTCTCGGGCCCCGAACGCGGGCAGCGCGGCTGCATGCTGGAGCTGAGCTGGGACGGTCAGGAACCGCTGCTGCTCGACGACGGCACGGAGCGCACCTACCTGGAGGACGGCGACACCGTGACGCTCCGCGCGCAGGCCCCGGGGGCCGGCGGCTCCCGCATCGCCCTCGGCGAGGTGACGGGCACGGTCCACCCGGCTCCCGCCTAGGGCGCCGCTCAAGGTTCGCCGGTCGCCCCGCCGGACTACGCGAGGGCCGTCAGGACCGATAGGCGTGTTGGCCTGCGATGACGTGGCGGTCCTCGACGTCGGCCATCGCGTTCGCCCCATACCGGCGCTATGCCGCCACACGACGCATAGGGCATGCCCGGCCCCGGCGGAGGCTGCTAGGCGGGCGGAAGGACGATGGCGTTGGCTATGGCGGCGAGGCCCTCGCCCCGCCCCGTGAGGCCGAGGCCGTCGGTGGTGGTGGCGGAGACGGTGACCGGGGCGCCGGACAGGGCCTCGGTCAGGGTCTTCTCCGCCTCGGCGCGCCGTTTGCCGATCTTGGGGCGGTTGCCGATGACCTGGATGGCGACGTTGCCGATGGTCCAGCCCGCCTCGTCGACGCGGCGGGCGACCTCGCGCAGCAGGTCGACGCCGGCGGCGCCGGACCAGCGCGGGTCGGCCGTGCCGAAGACGGCGCCGAGGTCGCCGAGACCGCACGCCGAAAGGAGCGCGTCGCAGGCGGCGTGCGCCGCGACGTCGCCGTCGGAGTGCCCGGCGAGGCCGTGGCCCTCACCCGGCCATTCGAGCCCGGCCACCCACAGGGGGCGCGGCTCGGACGAGAACGGGTGGACGTCGGTACCGACGCCCACCCGGGGAAGCCGTTCGTTCAACGCGGTCGGCCGCTCAGCTGGCCAGGACCTCGTCGAGCAGGGCCTCTGCCTTGTCCTCGTTGGTCTTCTCGGCGAGCGCGAGCTCGCTGACCAGGATCTGGCGCGCCTTCGCGAGCATCCGCTTCTCGCCCGCGGACAGACCGCGCTCCTTGTCGCGCCGCCAGAGGTCGCGGACGACCTCCGCGACCTTGTTGACATCGCCGGAGGCGAGCTTCTCAAGATTCGCCTTGTACCGGCGCGACCAGTTGGTGGGCTCCTCGGTGTAGGGTGCGCGAAGCACCTCGAACACCTTCTCCAGCCCGTCCTGGCCGACGACGTCCCGGACGCCCACGTCCTCGACGTTCTCGACCGGGACCCGTACCGTCAGGTCACCCTTGTCAACCTTCAGGACCAGGTAGGTCCTGTCCTCACCCTTGATGGTGCGAGTCTCGATGGCCTCGATCCGAGCAGCCCCATGGTGGGGGTAGACGACGGTGTCGCCGACCTGGAAAGTCATGTGACAAGTACCCCTTCCGCTAGAACCAGGGTAGCACGGAAACGAGCGTGCCCGAACCGGCCTTCTCGACAAATGCCCAGGTCAAGCCACATATTGGGGTATTGACAAACCCCTTTATTGGTGCATCGCCGTCCAGTTCTCCCCACCCAGCGTAGCCGAGAGAACACCGGGATCCCGGTCGAGCGCCTTTACCGGTAACCGCCCCCCGGGTACAAGCATCGTCCCGCCGGCGGCGCGGACGCGTTCCATACTGGGATGTGAGCACGCCGGGCCGCGCGGGTACGAAGCGCCCGGGAGGGTCTTAATAGGACGGATGGGAACGCGCGTCCCGCGGGAACACCGATCGGTGAGGGAGGTGGCGCGTGCGGCCGGACGGCGGCGACCCGGAGCCCGACGACTACGGGCTTCCGCACGTTGACGTCGTCGTGCCCGACGACGCCCGCGAGCTGGAGCGGGACGTCGTCGCCTACCACCGGGAGCGGCGCCGGCGGCGGCGCAGGGCGCGGGTGCGGCGGCTGTACCGCCCGCTGACCCGGTTCGGCGTCGCGATCCCCCTCATCGCGGGCGCGCTGCTCGTCGCGCTGCTGAGCGGCGTCCTGATGACGGCGCTCGGTCCCCGTCCGACGCCCCGTCCGACGAGCGCCCAGCTCGCCCCGCGCCCCACCGCGAGCCCCGGCAGGGTCGGCGGGCTCCTGCCCGACCGCCGGGTCGACGTCGTGACGGCCGGCCGCACCCCGAAGAGGCTCCAGGACCTGCGCCCCGCGGTGATAGCCATAGTCCCGCCCGGGTACCGGTGCGAGCCCATCGTGGCGGAGCTGGCCGGCCGGGCGCAGGAGTACACGGTGAACTTCTGGATCGTCGCCGACCCGCGCCCCGCGGGGCCCAGGAAGCCCATGTCCCTGAAAGACCTCAGGGCCTGCGCGGGCACCGCCCACAGGGGAGTACCCCAGATCCTGGAAGACCGCGCCGGCGTCCTGGCCGGTGCCTACTCCCCCCCGCCCGGCACGCCCGGCCCCACGGGGACCGGCATCACCGCCGTCTTCGTAAAGCTGGACGGCCTGGTCACCGAGGTCCTCCGGGCTCCCCAGCCCGGTCCGGCGCTCACCGGGAAGGTTGAGAGCCTCCGTACCGGTTAGCACCCGTCCCGGGGATCTTGTCCGCGAGCCCGCGTGCGCGCGCCCAGGGTCGCCGTGGAAGCCGGTTCAGGCGTGTCGGCCACCCCGGGGAGGGGTCTCCGGTGGAACCTCGCTACGCTTCCCCTGGCGTATCTCACGCCAGCCTCACAACTTCCTGAAGCCACCTCTTCAACTGATATTTCGCGAGGAGACCGACGCCGTGATCCGAAACAGCCGTCGAATGGTCGTGCTCGCCATCGCGGGCGCCGTCGCCATCGCGCCGGTGGTCTCCGGCTGCGGCGCCGGCGAGACGCCCCAGTCCGCCGCCCCGACGCAGCTCACCGAGGGCGTCAACGTGTCGGTGCCGAAGGACAGGCCGGGCGCGGCGCAGATCGACCTCCGCCACGTGTTCCTGCTGGGCCAGGAGGCGGGGCGGCCGATCCCCCAGGGCACGAACGTGGCCCTCTACGGCGTGATCATCAACCAGGTGAAGGGCCGGCAGGACCGCCTGGTCTCGGTGAGCTCCCCGGCGTTCGGCGGCGAGGCGAAGATCGAGGGCGGCTCGCTCACGCTGCCGCCCGCCGCCCCGGACGGCACGGGCAGCTTCACCAAGCTGCTGGGCAAGCCCACCGCGACCCCCACCCCGCAGCAGCAGGGCGGCAAGAAGAAGACGCAGCAGCCGGGCACGCCCTCCGGCCAGGCGTCGCCCTCCGGCAGCGCCACCCCCGAGCCGACCGGCCAGGGCGCGACCCCGAACGTGTCCGAGACCCCGACCTCGGAGAACACGACCGGCCCGCAGGGCGGCGGCCCGTCGGCCGAGCCGCCCGCCGCCGGCGAGCAGCCGCTGGTGGTGCTGCCCAAGCTGAACGAGGAGCTGCGCGCCGGTGACACGGTCCCGCTGACGATGCGGTTCGAGCGCGCCGGTTCCGTCGAGTTCCAGGTGCCCGTCGTGGCGCGGCAGGGCGAGTTCGCCACCTACCCGCTGCCCATGTCCCCCGCCTCGCCGCAGTCCCCGAACGGCCAGACCCCCGGCCAGACGCCGAGCCAGTCCCCGAGCGGCGAGGCGAGCACGTCGCCGTCCCCGGGCGCCGAGCAGGGCGGCTCGGAAGCACCGCAGACCCCGACCACCACGGAGACCCCGGCCGCCTGACCCGCCGACTCCCGGCCCCGCGCACACGAGAACGGCCCGCCCCCGCAAGGGGACGGGCCGTTCCTCATGTCCGTCAGGGCTCGAACTTGTAGCCGAGGCCTCGGACGGTGACGATGTAGCGCGGGGTGGAGGGGACTTCCTCGATCTTGGCGCGGAGGCGCTTGATGTGGACGTCCAGGGTCTTGGTGTCGCCCACGTAGTCGGCGCCCCAGACGCGGTCGATCAGCTGCATGCGGGTGAGGACGCGGCCGGCGTTGCGCAGCAGGACCTCCAGCAGCTCGAACTCCTTGAGCGGGAGCTGGACGGGCTCGCCGCCGACGCTGACCACGTGGCGCTCCACGTCCATCCGGACCGGCCCGGCCTCCAGGGTCGCGGGAGCGGGCTCCTCGACCTCGCCCTGGCGGCGCAGCACGGCCCGCATCCGGGCGATCAGCTCGCGGGTGGAGAACGGCTTGGTGACGTAGTCGTCGGCGCCGAGCTCCAGGCCGACGACCTTGTCGACCTCGCTGTCCTTGGCGGTCAGCATGATCACCGGGACGTTGGACCGCGAGCGCAGCTCCCGGCACACCTCGGTGCCGGGCAGTCCGGGCAGCATCAGGTCGAGCAGCACCAGGTCGGCACCGTTGCGCTCGAAGATGTCCAGCGCGTCGGGGCCGGTGGCGGCGACGGCCACCTCGAACCCCTCCTTGCGGAGGTTGTACGACAGTGCGTCGCTGAAGGACTCCTCGTCTTCCACGACGAGCACGCGGGTCACGGTGTTGCCTCCCGGGCGGTGTTAGGTGGTGCTGGGTCTGCGGTCGTCCCGGCCGCGGAGCGGCGCGGCGTGTCGAGCAGCGGGAGCCGGATCGTGAACGTCGACCCGTGCCCCTCCTTGCTCCACACCGTGATCTCGCCGCCGTGCTTGCTGGTGACGTGCTTGACGATGGCGAGGCCGAGCCCGGTGCCGCCGGTCTGGCGGGAGCGGGCGGGGTCGACCCGGTAGAACCGCTCGAAGATCCGCTCGATCTCGGCGTCCGGGATGCCGATGCCCTGGTCGGTCACGTTGATCTCGACGTGCCACTCGTCGCACCTGCGGGTCGACACGACGACCCGGGTGTGCTCGGGGCTGTAGGCCACGGCGTTGTCGACGAGGTTGCGCAGCGCGGTGACGAGGAGCTCCTGGTCGGCGCGGACCTGCAGGTCCTCCTCGCCGCCGGCCGCGAGCTCGATGTCCTTGGCGACCGCCTTGATCTGGCAGCGCTCCAGCGCCTCGGCCACCACCTCGTCGAGGTCGATCGGGGTGAGCTCGGGCAGCGGCTCGTCCCCCTGGACGCGCGACAGCGTCATCAGGTCCTGGACGAGGTTGGTGAGCCGCACCGACTCGTACTGCATCCGGCCGGCGAACCGGCGGACGGCCTCGGGGTCGTCGGCGGCGCCCTCGACGGTCTCGGCGAGCAGGGACAGCGCGCCCACCGGGGTCTTCAGCTCGTGGCTGACGTTCGCCACGAAGTCGCGGCGGATCGCCTCGGTGCGGTGCATCTCGGTGAGGTCCTCGGCGAGCACGAGGACGAGCCCGTGCGACCCGAGCGGCGCGACGCGGACCGCGAACCAGCGCCCGTCGGCCCGGCGGCGGCCGCCGGCGGGCCCGACCTGGATCTCGGTCTCGCGGATCTCCCCGTCGCGGCGGACCAGCCGGGTCATGGCGAGCACCTCGTCCACCAGCAGGTGGTCGCCGCTGACCAGGCCGTACGCCCGCGCCGCCGAGCTGGCCCGCAGGACCCGGTCCTCGCTGTCGACCACGACGGCCGAAGACCGGAGGACGCTCAGCACCGAAGCGACGCCGGGGGGCAGACTGCCCACCGGGTTCGCCGTGACCGCCGTCCGCTGGGCTCGCTCGCTCACTCGCACCGCCAATCCAGTCGCGAGCCCGATCGCGAGCCCGGCGAGCCCGGTCAGGCTCGCTACTATCTCGACCTCCACACCTCGGATCGTAAGCGGCGTTCCGAGCAACGCTTCCCCGCGGGCCTGGTCAGGGACCTCTCGTTAGCCGAAAGTTCACCTTTGCCACCGGACGCGTTCACGGCCATGGGGCAGGCTGTGGCGTGGGCGAGTCCGCCCTGCCCGCCCGCCCCCGTCCACATCGAAGGATTTGAAGTGCGCGACGCCTACCACGAGGAACTCGACTCCCTCACCGACAGCCTGGTGGAGATGACCCGCCTCGTCCGGTCCGCGATGGCCCGCGCGGTGACCGCCCTGCTGGACGCCGACCTGCGGCTGTCGGAGGAGGTCATCAGCGGGGACGAGCACGTCAACAAGATCGACGCCGACATCGAGGCGACGGTGTTCGACCTGATGGCCCGCCAGCAGCCCGTCGCCGGCGACCTGCGCACCCTGATCACGGCGCTGCGGATGAGCGGCGACCTGGAGCGCATGGGCGACCTCGCCGTGCACATCGCGAAGACGGCCCGCCGCCGCCACCCCGAGTCGGCGGTGCCGCCCGAGCTGCAGGCGATCGTGCTGGAGATGGGGCAGATCGCCGAGCGGATGATCGCCAAGACGGGCAGCGTGATCGCGTCGCAGGACGTCGAGATGGGCCTCGAACTGGACGCCGACGACGACCAGATGGACCGCCTCCACCGCCGGCTGTTCGACCTCCTGCTGTCTCCGAAGTGGCAGCACGGCGTCGAGCCGGCCGTCGACATCACGCTCGCCGGCCGCTACTTCGAGCGCTTCGCCGACCACGCCGTCCACGTCGCGGAGAACGTCGTCTACCTGGTGACCGGCCAGCGCCCCGAGGAGATCGTCGACTCGGCCTGAACCGGCCGGTCCGCGCGCCCGTCCGGGCCCGGTCGTGCCGCTGGGTCTGGACGGCTTGATCATCATTCGTTAGCTTGCGCGTCATGAATCCGATGCGGGCGCTGGTCCGGACGATGACGCTGGCCGGGGTGTGCGGGGCGCTGATGGCGGCGTCCCTCCAGGTGCCGGGCGCGGCGTCGGCGCGGGAGGGGGCCGCGGCCTGGGCGCGCGGCCCGGCCTGGCAGCTCACCCCGACCGGCAAGCAGGCGCGGTTCCGCGGGCTGGCGGCGGTCGGCCGGAAGACCGCCTGGCTGGCGGGCAGCGGCGGGACCGTCCTCCGCACGACCGACGGCGGCGCCACGTGGCGCGACGTCGCCCCGCCGGACGCGGAGGGTCTGGAGTTCCGCGACGTCGAGGCGTTCGACGCGCGCCGGGCGGTCGTGCTGGCCATCGGCGAGGGCGACGCGTCCCGCGTCTACCGGACCTCGGACGGCGGCGCCTCCTGGACGCTCGGCTTCAAGAACGACGATCCCAGGGCGTTCTACGACTGCGTCACGTTCTTCGACTCCCGGCACGGGCTGGCGGTCAGCGACCCGGTGGACGGCCGCTTCCGGATCATCTCCACCGGCGACGCGGGCCGCACCTGGCGGGTGCTGCCGTCCGAGGGCATGCCCCCGGCGCTGGAGGGCGAGGCGGGGTTCGCCGCCAGCGGGCAGTGCCTGGTGAGCCACGGGCCGCGCGACGTGTGGCTGGCGACGGGCGGGGCGTCCCGGTCGCGCGTGTTCCACTCCGGAGACCGCGGCCTGACCTGGACCGTCGCCGACACGCCCCTGCCGTCCAGCCCGTCGCAGGGCGTGTTCGCGGTGGCGTTCCGCGACTCCCGGCACGGCGTCGCCGTCGGCGGCGACTACCGGCCGGGGCAGCCGTCCCCGGCGGCCGCGGCGACGACCGACGACGGGGGCCGGACGTGGCGTCCCGCGCGGCGCCCGCCGGCCGAGTACCGGTCGGGGGTCGTGTGGCCGGTGTACTCGGGCCCGGCCGCGCTGGCGGTGGGGCCCACGGGCAGCGACGGCACCCTCGACGGCGGCCGCACCTGGACCCGGTTCGACACCGGGAGTTTCGACACCGTGGACTGCGCCGCCGACGGCGGCTGCTGGGCCGCCGGCGAGAAGGGCCGCGCCGCCCGCCTCACCTTCACCACCCGCTAGCCGGGTCCCTCCAGGAGCGCCTGGAGCAGGTCGCGCAGCGACTCCTGCTGGGCCGGGGCGAGTGTCGCCAGCGGGGAGTCGGCGTCGAGGCGTTCGAGGACGTCGGCGCGGCAGCGTTCGCCTTCCGGGGTGAGGACGATCTGCTTGGCGCGGCGGTCGGTCGGGTGGGGGCGGCGCTCGACGAGGCCCTGCCCTTCGAGGCGGTCGACGAGGAAGGTCGCGTTCGACGCCTCGCACGCCATGCGGTGGGCGAGCTCGCGCGCCGTGATCGGCTCCGACAGCTCGCGTAGCGCGACGACCTGGGCGGCGGTCATGCCCACCTGGTCGGCGACGCGGCGGGCGTGGACGTCGAGCCGCTGCGCGAACCGGTGGACCAGCTTGCACACGTCGCGCTCCATCTGCTCGCCCATGCCAGGAGTGTAGCCCCTGTGGTTCGAGTCATGATATTGCTAGTTCGAATCATCCGAGTTCGAACTAACTGGAGTACGCGTGCCCCCGTCCCTCCTGTCCCTCATGCTGGTCGTCTTCGGCCTGACCACCGGCGAGTTCGTGATCGCGGGCATCCTGCCGGACGTGGCCGGCGACCTCGCGGTGTCGGTGCCCGCGGCCGGGCGCCTGGTGAGCGCGTACGCGCTCGGCATGATCGTCGGCGGCCCGGTCGTCACCGCCCTGACGGCGCGGCTGCCGCGCAAGCCGCTCGTGACCGGCCTCGTCGCCGTGTCGGTCCTCGCCAACCTCGGCTCCGCCGCGGCCCCGAACTACCCGGTGCTGCTCGCGACCCGGTTCCTCGCGGGCCTGGTCGTGGCCACGTTCTTCGCCATCGCCATCGCCACCGCCGTCTCGACGGCCCCCGCGGGCCGGGCGGCGTCCGCCGTCGCGAAGGTGGCGCTGGGCCTCAACCTCGGCATCATCCTCGGCACCCCGCTGGGCACCGTGATCGGCCAGGAGTTCGGGTGGCGGGCGACCTTCGCCGCGGTCGCCGCGCTCACCGCCGTGGCCCTGGCCATGGTGCTGCGGTTCGTCCCCGCCCTGCCCGCCGCCGCGACCGGCCCGCTCCGGGACGAGCTGCGCGTGTTCGCCGGGCGGGACGTCCGCCTGGCGATCTTCCTCACCGCGCTGGGTAACGTGGGCGTGGTGACCGTCTTCACCTACATCGCGCCGCTGCTCACCGAGGTGAGCGGGTTCGCCGAGGGCGCCGTGCCGGTGCTGCTCCTGGTGTACGGGGCGGGCGCGGTGGCGGGCAACTTCCTCGGCGGGCGGCTCTCGGACCGCGACCTCATGCCGTCCCTGATCCGGCTCCTCGGCGCGCTGGCCGCCGCGCTGGCGCTGTTCTGGGCGGTGGGCGGCGCCCGGCCGCTCGCCGCCGCGCTGACCTTCGCGCTCGGCCTGCTGGCCTTCGCGGTCGTCCCGGGCATGCAGACCCGGGTCCTGACCACGGCGGGCGCGGCCCCGACGCTGGCGGTCGCCGTCAACGCCTCCGGCTACCAGGTCGCGGCCGCGTTCGCCGGATGGCTCGGCGGTGCGCTGATCAGCGACGGGCCGGGCCTGCGCTCGCTGTTCCCCGTCGCGGCCCTGCTCACCCTCGCCGGGCTGGCCACGGCCGTGCACATCCACCGCCGCGACCGCCGTCCCGCCGCGGCGGGCGCCGAGCCCGTCTGATCGCGTCCGCTGTTCGAGGGGCCGCCGCCCGGGCGGCCCCTCGGGCCTACTTGCGCCTGCCGCGCTTGGGCTTCGGGGCGTCCTTCGGAGCGGGGGCCTTCGCGTCCTTCGCGTCCTTGGGGGCCTTGCCGCCCTTGGCCGCGCCCTGGTTCTTGACGGCCTCGATGGCGGCCTTGGCGGCGGCCGGGTCGAGGTACTCGCCGCCGCGCTTGAGCGGGGAGAAGTCGTCGTCCAGCTCGTAGACGAGCGGGATGCCGGTGGGGATGTTCAGGCCGACGATCTGCTCGTCGGAGATGTCGTCCAGGTGCTTGACCAGGCCCCGCAGGGAGTTGCCGTGCGCGGCGACCAGGACGGTCTTGCCTGCGGCCAGGTCGGGGACGATCGCGTCGTACCAGTACGGCAGCATGCGGTCGACGACGTCGGCGAGGCACTCCGAGCGCGGGATCAGCTCGGACGGCAGCTCGGCGTAGCGCAGGTCGTTGACCTGGGACAGCGGGTCGTCGTCCTTGATGGGCGGCGGCGGGGTGTCGTAGGAGCGGCGCCAGATCATGAACTGCTCTTCGCCGAACTCCTCGCGCGTCTGCGCCTTGTTCTTGCCCTGGAGGGCGCCGTAGTGGCGCTCGTTGAGGCGCCAGGAGCGCTTCACCGGGATCCAGAGCAGGTCGGCGACGTCCAACGCGATGTTGGCGGTGCGGATGGCCCGCTTCAGCAGCGACGTGTGCACCACGTCGGGGGTGATGTCGGCGTCGAGCAGCAGGTCGCCGCCCTTGGTCGCCTCGCTCTCGCCCTTGGCGGAGAGGTCGACGTCCACCCAGCCGGTGAACAGCCCCTCCGCGTTCCAGACGCTTTCGCCATGCCGGAGCAATACCAGGGTCGCCATGGGACCAGAGCCTATCGGCCCCGCGCGGGTCACTCGCGGTTGGCCGGGTCCGCGAAGGAGGCGAAGGCCTGGAGGTTGGCGAGGCTCTCGCCGCGCTTGACGCGCCAGTCCCACTCGCGCTGGATGGACGACTTGAACCCGCGCTCCAGCGCCTTGTCGAAGTTCTCGTCGGAGTAGGTGAGGACGCAGCCGAGGAGGCGGTCGACCTCCTCCGGCGACACCGATTCGAGCGGGACCTTCCCGACGAGGTGGACGTCGCCCACGTCGTCCAGCGCGAAGGCGACCCCGTACATGCGGCCGTTCTTCTCCAGGAGGAACCGGTAGAACTCGGCGTGGTTCTCGTCGGGGCGGCGGCAGAAGAACGCCTCGACGTGCAGCGAGTGGTCGCCGACGATGAGCCACGTCATGGTGGCGAGCTTGTGCTGCCCGGGGAGCTTGACGAAGAACGCGTTCTCGCGCGGCTCGTCGAACTCCAGGTCGGCGGCTTCCAGCGTCTCCCGGATGGTCTCGACGACGCTCATGCGTGCTCCCCCCTGGGGGGCGGCTCCCCGCGCCCCCCGCTCGGCTTCGTTCATACGGTCGCTTCCACGGCGGCGGTCGGCTTCGACACGGCACCGGTATACACGTCCAGCAGGCGGTCGACGGTGGTGTCCCAGCCGAAGTCGCGCGCGTGCCGGACGGCGCCGCGGGCGAGGCGGGCGTGCAGCCCGGGCTCGGCGTGCAGGCGCCGCAGGACGGCGGCGTAGTCGGCGGGGTCGTGCCCGGAGACCAGCACGCCGGACTCGCCGTCGGCGACCGCGGTGCACAGGCCGCCGACGCGGGACGCGACGACCGGCGTTCCGCAGGCCTGGGACTCGACGGCGACGAGCCCGAACGACTCGCTGCGGGACGGGACGACGGTGACGTCCGCGGCGCGGTACCAGTCGGCCAGCTCGTGCTGGGGCGCCGGGGGCTCGAACCGCATGACGTCGGAGATGCCGAGGTCGGCGGCGAGCAGTTGCAGGCCCTCGGGGCGGCACAGCCCGGAGCCGCTGGGGCCGCCGACGACGGCGACGACGAGCCGCGAGCGCAGTTCCGGGTCGTCCGCGAGCATGCGGGCGACGGCGCGCAGCAGCACGTCGGGGGCCTTCAGCGGCTGGATGCGGCCGACGAACAGCAGCACGTAGGCGTCGCGGGGCAGGCCGAGGCGGCGGCGGGCGGGGCCGGTCCGGTGCGGCAGGAGGCCGGCGCCGCGGGCGATGAGGGGCGACTCGGGGCGGAACACCGACAGGTCGACGCCGGGGCTGACGGCCGCGACGCGCGAGGGGTCGGCGCCGTAGAGGTCGACGAGCTCGCGGGCCTCCTTGGCGGTGTTGGCGACGAGCTGGTCCGCCGAGGCCACGACCTGCTCCTCGCCGAGGACGCGCTCGGCCGGCTCGGGCTTGTCGTCGTCGGCCAGGGCCGCGTTCTTGACCTTGGCCATCGTGTGCATGGAGTGGACGAGCGGGACGCCCCACCGCCCCTTCGCCGCCCACCCCGCCTGGCCGGACAGCCAGTAGTGCGTGTGGAGGAGGTCGTAGTGGCCGGGGTCGTGGGCGGCCTCCGCGCGCAGCACGCCGGAGGTGAAGCCGCACAGGTGCCGGGGGAGCTCGGTCTTGTCGAGCTCCTCGAACGGCCCGGCGACCACGTTGCGGACGAGGACGCCCGGCGCGAGCTCCACGGCGGGCGGAAGCGCCCGCGAGGTCGCGCGGGTGAAGATGTCCACCTCGACCCCCCTGGCGGCGAGCCGCTTGGCGACCTCGACGACGTAGACGTTCAGGCCGCCCGCGTCGCCGGTACCCGGTTGATCCAGAGGGGAAGTATGGACACTGATCGTCGCAACTCGGTTGATACGACGCGACACCGGACACCACCTCCGACAGTGCAACCTATCGACCGGGGTTACGTGTTCCCTCGGCAAGGTGGCCAAGCGTGACTCACCGCCACAGTGACCGACCTCACCCGCGCCCGCCGCACCGGTCCCCGCGGCTCCCGCCTCCCGTGCCGGGCAGTACTGTGCCGACCAGGCCCACCCACCCGAGAGACTGGACCCATGCGCAAGACGGCGATAGTGACCGGAGCAAGCAGCGGCATCGGGGCGGCCACGGCGAGGCGCCTGGCGGCCGAGGGGTTCAACGTCGTGCTCGCCGCGCGGCGCCGCGACCGCCTCGACGACCTCGCCAAGGAGATCGCCGAGAGCGTGCCGGGCGCGGGGAGGATCGCGCCGGTCACGCTGGACGTGACCTCGCAGGAGTCGGTGGACGCCCTCGCGGCGGCGGTCGACGCCTGCCACGTCCTGGTCAACAACGCCGGCGGGGCGCTCGGGATGGACAGCGTCGCCGCCGCCGACCTGGACCACTGGCAGTCGATGTACGACACCAACGTCCTCGGCCTCGTCCGCGTCACCAAGGCGGTCCTGCCGAAGCTGGTCGAGAGCGGCGCGGGCCACATCGTCAACATCACCTCGCTCGCCGGGCACGTCCCGTACGAGGGCGGCGGCGGGTACAACGCGGCCAAGCACGCCGCCTACGCGGTGAACGAGGTGCTGCGCCTGGAACTGGTCGCCGAGCCCGTCCGGATCACCGAGATCGCGCCGGGCCTGGTGAAGACCGAGGAGTTCTCACTGGTCCGCTTCCACGGGGACGAGGAGAAGGCCGCCAAGCCGTACGAGGGCGTGCCCGAGCCGCTGGTCGCCGACGACGTCGCGGACTGCGTCGCCTGGGCCGTCACCCGCCCGCCGCACGTCAACATCGACCGCATCGACGTCCAGCCGCGCGTCCAGGCCGCCCCGCACAAGCTCTACCGCGAGTAGGGCCTCTACCGCGAGTAGGGCGCGACGGCGCTCCAGGGAAGCGTGACCTCGCCGAGGCGCCACCGGTTGCGGCCGCCGTACGGGGGTCGGGCCAGGACGGGATGGGTCCGCGCCAGCAGCGATACGGCCTCGACCCAGCGCGCGCGGGGGCCGAACGCCGAGTGGGGCGCCGCGATCGCCCAGCACCGGTCGAACGCGGCCAGGAACTCGTGGACGGGTTCGCCCGGCACGTTCCGGTGGATCAGCGTCTTCGGCAGCCGCTCGGCCAGCGCCGAGGGCCGTTCGAGCGAGCGCACGTGGGCGGCGAACGTGATGGTCCGCGGGCCGTCCCTGGTGAGCGTCACCCAGACGGCACGGCGTCCGATCTCGTCGCACGTCCCCTCGACCAGGACGCCGGAGGGGGCGAGGCGCGCGCGCAGGTCGTCCCATGCGCGCCACGCCGCCGGCTCGTCGTACTGCCGCAGCACGTTGAACGCCCGTACCAGCACCGGCGGGCGCGGCACCGGCAGTTCGAAGCCGCCGCGCCGGAACGACAGCCCGTCGTGGGGCCCGGTGGCGGCGGCGAAGGCGACCCCGGCGGCGACCCGGGCGGGCTCGATCTCGATCCCGACGACCTCCAGGCGCGGCGACACCGCGCGGAGCCGCGAGTACAGCTCGAAGGTGGTGACCGGGGACGCGCCGTAGCCGAGGTCGACCGCCAGCGGGTGCGCGCCCGAGCGCAGCGCGGCGGTCTGGGTGGCGGCGATCCAGCGGTCGATCCGGCGGAGCCGGTTGGGGGCGGTGGTGCCGCGGGTCACCTCCCCCCGCGGCCTCGGGACTGGGGGCACGGGGTAATTGTCGGGGCTCATCCCCTATGCCCTGTACGCCGATGTACGCCGGTTCGCTCCGCGTACGCCGGTTCGCTGACCAACGCCGCACCCACTGAACGGGATTCGGTAAGCCATCGGTTACGGTGCTGCCGACGCCCCAGTCCCGGAGGAGTGCCGATGCTCGACCTGGCGACCCTGCACGAGGCCATCGCCGCCGCGATCCCCGACCGCGAGTGCCTGGTGTGGCGCGACCGCCGGATGACCTGGCGCGAGGTCGCCGACCGGACGCGGCGCCTGGCGAACGTCCTGCACGCGCACGGCCTCGGCCTGCACGCGGAGGACGGCGGCCCGGCGCCGGAGCCGTGGGAGTCGCCGCACGACCACCTCGCGCTCTATCTGCACAACGGGCCGGAGTACCTGGAGGGCCTGGTCGGCGCGCACAAGGCGCGGGTCGCGCCGTTCAACGTCAACTACCGGTACGTGGACGAGGAGCTCGCCCAGCTGTTCACCGACGCCCGGCCGGCCGCCGTCCTGTACCACGCGCGGTTCGCCGACGTGATCGGCCGGGTGGTCGAGAGGCTCGGCACCCGCCCGCTCCTCCTCCAGGCGGCGGACGACTCGGGCGCCGCCCTCCTGCCCGGCGCGCTCGACTACGAGGAGGCACTCGCCAAGGCGTCCTGCGAGCCCCTCCCCGTCCGTCCGAGCCCGGACGACCTGCACATCCTCTACACCGGCGGCACGACGGGGATGCCGAAGGGCGTGCTGTGGCGGATCGGCGACCTGATGATCGGGCCGCTCGGCATGCGGCGCCGCGACGGCGCCCCGCTCACCGACCTCGGCGAGGCGGTCGAGCGGGCCGTGCGCAGCGACGTGCGGGTGCTGATCGGGCCGCCGCTCATGCACGGCGGGGGCACGTGGTCGGCGCTCGGCGGCTGGTGCGGCGGCGGCGCCGTGGTGTTCCCCGACCGGGTGGACGGCCTGGACGCCGCCGACCTGATGGCCACGGCCGAGCGCGAGCGCGTCACCCGGATGCCGCTGGTCGGGGACGCGTTCGCGCGTCCGATCGTCGCGGCCCTGGAGGCCCGCCCGCACGACCTCGGCTCGCTGCGCACGCTCATCAACTCCGCCGCCGCCGTCAGCCCGGGCGTGAAGGCGCGGCTCCTCGAACTCCTCCCGCACACGCGGCTCGTGGACGTGCTCGGCTCGTCGGAGTCCGGGTTCCAGGTCACCCGGCACGGCCCGGCCGCCCGGTCGTTCCGGCCGGCGGCGGGCACGGCCGTGCTGAGCGCCGACCGGTCCCGGCGGCTCGCGCCCGGCGAGGACGAGCTCGGCTGGCTGGCCAAGGGCGGCGACGCGATCCCGCTCGGCTACCTCGGCGACCCGGCGAAGACCGCGTCCACGTTCCTCACCGTGGACGGCGAGCGCCTCGTCGTCGCGGGCGACCGGGCGCGGCTGCTCGACGACGGCACCGTCGAGGTCCACGGGCGCGAGGCCACCACGATCAACACCGGCGGCGAGAAGGTGTTCGCCGAGGAGGTCGAGACCGTCCTGCGCGGCCTGCCCGGCGTCGCCGACGCGCTGGTGGTCGGCCGCCCGAGCGAGCGCTGGGGCACGGAGATCGTCGCGGTGCTCGGCCCCTCCGGCGCCCCGTCCGACGACGAGCTGCGCGCGGGCTGCGCCGCCCACCTGGCCCGCTACAAGATCCCGAAGGCGTTCGTCCGCACCGACCGGAGCCTGCGGCTGCCGAACGGCAAGGCCGACTACGCCGCCGCCCGCGCCCTGATCGACTGAACGAAATTCGGTTCGCCTCTGTACCCGGCCCCCCGGGACACGGGATCATTGCGGCATGCCCGACCTGCACCTCCTGCTCGCCGACCTCGCCGCCGAGGGCGACTCCGTCGACGCCCTGGTCGCGCCGCTGGCCGCCGGCCGCTGGGCCGACCCGACCCCGGCCGAGGGCTGGACGATCGCGCACCAGATCGCGCACCTCGCCTGGACGGACGCGCAGGCGGTCGTCGCGGCCACCGACGCCGCCGCGTTCGCGCGGCACGTCGAGCAGGCCATGGCGGACCCGGCCGGCTACGTCGAGGCGGGCGCGCGGGATGGCGCCGCGGAGGACCCCGCCCGTCTGCTCGCCCGCTGGCGGGAGGGGCGCCGCCGGATGGTGGAGGCGCTCGCCGCCGTCCCGCCGGGCACCCGCCTCCCCTGGTTCGGCCCGCCGATGAGCGCCGCGTCCATGGCGACCGCGCGGCTCATGGAGACCTGGGCGCACGGCGAGGACGTCGCCGACGCGCTCGGCGCGCGCCGCGAGCCCACGCACCGCCTCCGGCACGTCGCGCACATCGGCGTCCGCACCCGCGACTTCGCGTTCCGCAACCGGGGCCTGGAGCCGCCCGCCGAGGAGTTCCGCGTCGTCCTCCAGGGCCCGGACGGCGACGAATGGGCCTGGGGCCCGCCGGACGCCCGCCAGTCGGTCACCGGCCCCGCGCTCGACTTCTGCCACGCGGTGACCCAGCGCCGCCACCCGGCCGACCTCGCCCTCACCGCGACCGGTCCCGACGCCGAGCGCTGGCTGGAGGTCGCGCAGGCCTTCGCGGGCCCGCCCGGAGCGGGCCGCGCCCCCTCCCGCGCCTGAGAGATTCGCCACTGGCCTCCGCGTTCGCGTTCGCACGGCGCGCCCGTGGAGATGTTCGTCGTATGACGGTTCTCATCGCGTACGACGGATCTGACGACGCCCGGGCGGCGGTCGAGTACGTGGCGCGGCACCTGCGCCCCGAGCCGACCGTGATCATGACGGTGTGGGAGCCGCTGCTCACCCAGATCTCCTGGGCGCCGATCGCGGCCGCCGTGCCCGTCGCCGGCCATATGGAGGAGGGCGAGCAGTACGAGGAGGAGAAGCAGGCCGAGCGGCTCGCCGAGCGGGGCGCCGCCATCGCCGCCAAGGCGGGGCTGACCGAGGTGGCGGTGCGCGCCGAGCGCGGCGGCGGGCCGGTGTGGGCCGCGATCGTGGACGTCGCGGAGGAGCTGAACGCCTCCCTCATCGTCACGGGCTCGCGCGGCCTGGCGGGGGCGCGGTCGGTGATCCTGGGCAGCGTGTCCACGCGCGTGCTGCACCACGCCCACCGCCCGGTCCTGGTGGTGCCCCCGCCGAAGCCGGACGACGAGGCCTAGCTGTGTTTCAAAGTCCCGGCCCACTTCGCTCGCCTGGCGGCTCGCTACGTGACCGGGCCTGGGCGAACGCGGCATCGCTTCGCGATCTGCCCGGTGCCGCTCGCCTCCGGCTTCGCGGCACCGGGCAGGTCACGCGTTCGCGCGCGTGGCCGAGACCACTTCGAGGCAGGCCCTAGAACACGCTCACGGCGCGTTCGAAGGCGGTGTAGGCGTCCTCGGTGAACAGGACGAAGCGGGCGTCCATCACCTGGCTCGGGGTGGCCCGGACGGTGCCGACCGCGATGCGGGCGGCGTCGTCCATGGGCCACCCGTAGATGCCGGCCGACACCGCGGGGAAGGCGATCGAGCCGACGCCCAGCTCGTCGGCGATGCGCAGGGCCTCCCGGTAGCACGAGGCGAGCTGGTGGGAGCGGTCCTCGGAGGCCGAGTACACGGGGCCGACGGTGTGGATCACCCACTCGGCGGGCAGCAGCCCGGCCCTCGTCGCCACCGCCTGGCCGGTCGGCAGGCCGCCGCCGTAGTGGGACGCGCGGAGCTTGCGGCACTCCTCCAGGATCTCCGGTCCGCCCTTGCGGTGGATCGCGCCGTCCACCCCGCCGCCGCCCAGCAGCGACGAGTTCGCCGCGTTCACGACCGCGCCCACCTTCTGCTCGGTGATGTCGCCCTGGACAAGAGTGATCTTCATGTGCCGCCGATCCTTCGCAGTGCCGAATCCCGTCCGAGGACAAGAATTCTCGTCTGCGGCGCACGCGAAACGCACCGGGGCGCCTCCCGGCGGTACGCTCATGGCGGACGAGCCGCCGGGGGGCGGTGCGGGCCCGTCCGACTTCGTCCGGCCGGACGCAGGGGGGTGTCCATGCGGAACGCCGGGCGTGACCAGTGCTGACAGACCCCACAGCAGACGATGCACGATGGCGTGAGAGCCGCGGAGGTACCCCCTTGAAGATTCTCCTCGCCGGAGCGACCGGAGTAGTCGGCCGCCGGCTGATCCCGCTGCTCGTCCAGGCGGGCCATGAGGTCGCAGGGACGACGCGCCGAACCGAACGCACCGGCATGCTGCGCGACCTCGGCGCCGCGCCGGTCCTGCTGGACGTGCTCGACGCCGGCGCCGTGCGCGACGCCATGGCCGCCGTGCGTCCCGACGCCGTGATCCACCAGCTCACCGATCTCAGCGACGAGGACTTCGAGGCCAACTCGCACCTGCGGATCGTGGGCACCCGCAACCTCGTCGACGCGGCGCGGGCCGCCGGCGTGCAGACCATGATCGCGCAGAGCATCGCCTGGCTGTACGTGCCGGGCGAAGCACCCGCCGTCGAGACCGACCCGCTCGACTCGCACCTGCCGCCCTACGCGGGCATCGCGTCGCTGGAGCAGGCGGTCGCCGAGATGCCGCACGGCGTCATCCTGCGCTACGGGGCGCTCTACGGCCCGGGGACCTGGTACGCGCCGGACGGCGCCATCGCCGAGCGGGTGCGGGCGGGCACCCTGCGCCAGGCGCCGTCCTGGACGTCGTTCGTGCACGCCGACGACGCGGCGTCCGCGGCGCTCGCGGCCCTCGACTGGCCCGCCGGGGTCGTCAACGTCGTCGACGACGAGCCGGCGACCACGGCGGACTGGCTGCCGGTCTACAGCGCGGCGCTCGGCGCGCCCGGGCCGGGCAGCGCCGGCAAGCACGCGGCCACGACGGGGCGTCCGGTGTCCAACGCCAAGGCACTGGGCCTCGGGTGGAAGCCGCAGGTGCCGTCCTGGCGCATCGGGTTCGCGCAGATGGACGTGCCGGTCGGCACCGACTGACCCGGAACCGGGCGGTTCCAGGCGGAACGTGACAAGCGGTCAGCCGAACTGGAACGAGCGCTTGGCCAGTCCGAGCCAGTAGCCGTCGATGACCGAACGCCGCCGCGACGCGGCGTCGGCATCGGCGCCGAGCGCCACGAACAGCGGCGCGAAGTGCTCCGTCCGCGGGTGGGCGATGCGCGCGGCGGGGGCCTTGGTGCGGAAGTCGAGCAGGGCGTCGACGTCCCCGCCCCGCACGGCCCGGTCCGTCCACTCGTCGAACTCGGCCGACCACGCGGGCGGCGCCGCGTCCGGATCCGGCCGCATCTCCCGCAGGTTGTGGGTGGTGAAACCGCTCCCGACGATGAGGACGCCCTTGTCGCGCAGCGGCGCGAGGCTCCGCCCGATCTCGAAGAGGCGTTCCGGCTCCAGAGTGGGCATCGACATCTGCAGGACGGGCACGTCGGCGTCCGGATACATCTCCACGAGCGGCACGTAGGCGCCGTGGTCCAGGCCCCGCCGCTCGTCCTGGTGGACGCCGGGGATCAGCTTCCGCACGTCGTCGGCGAGGGCCGGGGCGCCGGGCGCGTCGTACCGGACGGTGTAGTACCGCTCGGGAAAGCCCCAGAAGTCGTAGACGAGCGGCACCGGCCGGGTGGCGCCGATGCTGAGCGGCGCCTCCTCCCAGTGCGCCGACACCATGAGGATCGCCTCCGGCTTCGGCAGATCCGCGGACCAGCGGGCCAGCTCGGCGGTCCACCGGGCGTCGTCGGCCAGCGGCGGGGCGCCGTGGCTGAGGTAGAGCACGGGCATCCGGGTCATGTGCATCCTCCCCTTACTTGAGAGTTCAACAGTACCTGATTTTGTTGAATCTTCAAGTCTTGAGGGTTCAAACGTGCAGGTAGAATGGGGGCATGGCCGAGACGACGGAGCCGCGGTGGCTCGACGACGACGAGCAGGAGACCTGGCGCGCCTTCCTGTGGACGTCCCGGCTGCTCGGCGAGGCCCTCGACCGCCAGCTCCAGCGCGACTCGGGCCTGCCGCACACCTACTACATGATCCTCGCGATGCTGTCGGAGGCGCCCGGCCGCGCGCTGACCATGACCGAGCTCGCCGAGATCGTGCACTCCTCCCCCAGCCGGCTGTCGCACGCCGTGAACCGGCTCGAGGAGGCCGGCTGGGTGAGCCGCTGCAAGCACGCCTCCGACCGGCGCACCACGATCGCCCGGCTGACCGACGCGGGGTTCGCCGTCCTCGCCGAGGCGGCGCCGGGCCACGTCGCCGAGGTCAGGCGGCACCTGTTCGACCCGCTGACCCGCGAGCAGATGCTGGAGTTCCGGGAGATCCTGCACGCCCTGCTGGGCTCGCTGGACCCGAACCACGAGGCGCCGTGCGCCCGCGAGGGCTAGCCGAACTCAACGCCGTGCGACTTCGCCGCGGGATGGGCCGCGGCGAGCAGGCGCATGCCCTCCTCCTCCAGCGCCGCGCGCGCCGGTCCCGGGACGGGGGCGAACGGGTCGACGCGCAGCACCGCCTCACCCCGGCTCTTCTCGATCTTCCACATGCCGTGGACGAAGCCGTCCACGAGGAACGTCGCGCGGATGATGCCGTTGACGGTGAAGACGCGCTTGCGGTGCTCCTCGCTGATGATCCGCGCCCGGTCGGCGTGGGACAGCAGCAGGTTGTCGAAGTCGGGGACGAACCGGACCGGCGCCTCCGCGTCGGGGCCGGGGCGCGGCGCGTCCGGAAGGTCGTACAGCGTCCGGCCGTTCTCGTCCCGGAACACCACCAGCTCGGGCCTGAGCCGCTCGACGACCTCGCCCAGGCGCGTCAGCCCGGCCCACTGCTGGACGTCCTGGACGCTCGCGGGCCCGAAGGCGGCCAGATACCGCCGCACCAGGTCGTCCGGCGAGGGGTCGGGCGCCATGGGCCCGAGCCAGTTCTCCAGGGTCGTGTGGCGCGCGACCCCCGAGGCGCCCCAGATCCCGCGCGGCGGGACCTGCACGAGCGGCAGCGAGAGCCGGACGGCCCAGGCCAGCAGCGCCGGGTCCTCGTCCGGCCACCGTTCGGCCAGCAGCGCGCGCAGGTCCTTGTCGGTTCGCGGCTCCTCCTCCAGCAGGGCGCGCGCCCACGCGACGACGGCCGGGAGGTCGAGGTGCTCCAGCTCCGCCGCCCGCGACCTCAGATGCCCGTCGAGGACCGCCTGGGTGAGCGGCCGCAGCGCGCGGGCGTCGCGGGCGCTGACCAGGTGCAGCGTCCCGCGCATCAGCACCATCCGCAGCGCCCGGCGGTCGGCGATCAGCTCCCCGGCCTCGTCGAGCCGGTAGTCCGCGAGCCGGCTCCACAGCCCGATGTGGGGCGGGCTCGGGGCCTGCGCCTGCATGCCGACCAGGTGCTCGATCGCGTCGAGCGCGGGCATGGCGTGCCGCTCCAGCAGGAGCTGCCGGGCCAGCAGCGCCCGGTTGAGCGCCCGTCGTCCCAGCTCAGTCGTCATAGCGCGTGACCAGTTCCTGCCAGCTCGGAGGAGGGCCGGGCAGTTCCCCCCGGTCCGTGAGGTGCATGGCGTCCAGGATCAGCGCCAGGTAGCGGTGCTGGAGCCGGTTCATCCGCTCGTCGTCGCCGATCCGGATGCCGTGCAGGTACTCCAGGATCACCGAGATGTCGCCGACCTCGATCTCGGGACGCAGCGCGCCCGCCTCCCGGGTCCGCTCCAGCAGCCGCTGCGTCGCGAGGTGGATCTCGCGGCCCTTGCGGCTCATGTCCTCGGTGACCTCGAAGGCGCCCGCCAGCCGCATGGTGAGGGAGCCCGCGCCGATGTCGAGGCAGCGGCGCATGAACGCGGCGAACGCCTCCCACGCGTCGCCGTCGTCGTCCAGGGCCGCCTCCACCTCGGCGAGGTAGCGGTCCATGCCCTCGTCGGCGAGCTTCTGGAGCAGGTCCTCCTTGCTCTTGTAGCGGCGGTAGAGAGCGCTGATCCCCACCCCGGCGTGCTCGGCCACCGCCGAGATCGGTGCGCCGGGGTCGGCGGTGAACACCGCCCGTGCCGCCTCCCGGATGAGTTCGTCGTTGCGTGCGGCCTGCGCCTTCCGCCCGCTCAGGGGCGCTCGTGCGGTCTCCATGCCCTCCATGGTAGGGGAACGAAGAATTCCGTTCTACGGTCGCCGGCCGAACCGCCTTGACGCGCGACGCCGCACGCCGCATTATGAACACACGTTCATGAACATGTGTTCATATGAGGAGGACCCATGACGGAGACCCACCCGATCGTCAACACCCACCAGGCGGAGGCATGGAACGGGTACGAGGGCGAGCACTGGGCCGAGCACCACGACCGCTACGACGCCATGAACGGCGGGTTCAACGACGCCCTGCTGGAGGCGGCGGCGATCGGGCCGCACGACCGGATCCTCGACATCGGCTGCGGCAACGGGCAGATCACCCGGCTCGCGGCGCGGCGGGCGTCCCTCGGCGGCGCGACCGGCGTGGACCTGTCCCGGCCGATGCTCGCCCGCGCCCGCTCCCTCGCCGCGCAGGAGGGCGTCGCGAACGCGGCCTTCGAGCGGGGCGACGCGCAGGTGCACCCCTTCCCCACCGGCGGCTTCGACGTCGCCGTCAGCCGGTTCGGGGTCATGTTCTTCACCGACCCGGTCGCCGCGTTCGGCAACGTCCGGCGGGCCCTGCGCGAGGGCGGCCGGCTGGCGTTCCTGTGCATGACGCCGCTCGCCGAGACCGACATGGGCGCGCTCGCGGCCGCGCTCCCGCCGCTCGACCACGCCCCCGTCGGGCACGACGCGGGGCCGCTGTCGCTGTCGGACCCGGACCGCGTCCAGGAGGTCCTCGCCGGCGCCGGGTTCCACGGCGTGACCAGCCGGAAGGTGGAGGCCGAGCAGATCTGGGGCCGGGACGCCCGCGAGGCCGGGGAGTTCTTCGCCGGCTGGGGCCCGATCCGCCACAACTACGGCTCGGGCGACCAGGTGCGCGAGGCCGTCACCGAGGCGATGCGCCCGTTCGAGCGCGACGGGGCCGTCCGCCTGCGCAGCACCGCGTGGCTGGTCACGGCGCGCCGTGCCTAGGCCCGGGACGACGATGAAGAGGGTCGTGGTCCTCGGCGGGTACGGCGCGGTCGGCCGCGAGGTCGTCGCGGGGCTGCTCGGACACGTCCCGGAGGTGGTGGCCGCCGGACGCGACCTCGCCAAGGCCCGCACGGTGCCGGGCGCGCTCGCGATGCGGATCGACCTTCGCGGCGACGACCTGGAGCAGATCGCGGCCGACGCGGTCGTCATGTGCGCGGAGACGGGCAACGCGCGGGTCGCCGAAGCGTGCCTCGCCAGGGGCGTCCACTACGTCGACGTTTCCGCGTCGCACGCGGTGCTCTCCGGCATCGAGGCGCTGGACAGGCTCGCCGCCGAGCGGAACGCCACGGCGGTGCTGAGCGTGGGCCTCGCGCCCGGCGTCACGAACCTGCTGGCCCGGGAGTCCGGCGGCGGGGAGGTGGACATCGGCGTCCTGCTCGGCGCCGGCGAACGGCACGGGCCGTCGGCCGTCGAATGGACGCTCGACTCGCTCGCCGGGCTGGGCGAGTCGTGGCGGATGCGGTTCCCCGAGCCCTACGGCGTCCGGACCGTGCACCGCTTCCCGTTCTCCGACCAGTACACACTTCCCGGACGCGTGCGCACGGGGCTCTGCCTCGACTCGCGCGCCATGACCGCCCTCCTCCCCCGCCTCGTCCCCTTCCGGGACCTGCGCCCGCTGCGGGCCGCGTTCCGCCGCGTCCACATCGGCGGGGACGGGTTCGCGGTGGCGGTCCGGTCCGGCGGGACGGTGCGGTCGTTCGCGGGACGGCGGCAGAGCCGGGCGACGGGCCTGGCCGCCGCGATGACGGTCCGGCGGCTGGACGGCATGCGGCCCGGCGTCCACCACATCGAGGACGTCGCCGGACCGGACTTCCTTCCCGACCTCGCCGCGCACGGATTCGAGCTCGCTCATTACGATGCGGGGTGATGTCACCTCGAAGAGCGGCCGCGCTGGGCGCCGGCGACCGGACCCTGCGCGACCACCTGATCGCCACGGCCGAGCGGTTGATCGCCGAGCGCGGGACGGCGGCCCTGACCGTCCGTGCGATCGCGCGTGAGGCGGGCGTCGCCGACGGCGTCCTCTACAACCACTTCGCCGACAAGGAGGAGCTGCTCGCGCACGCGCTCCTGGCGCACGCCGAGTCGGTCGCGCGGCCGCTCGGTCCGCTGCCCGAGCCCGGCACCGGCACGGTCGAGGAGAACCTGCGCGCGTACGTGGCGCACGGCCTGGCGCTGCACGACGGGATGCTGCCCGCGCTGACCGGGCTGATCGCGCACCCGGCCGTCCTCTCCCGGTTCGCCGCGCTGAGCGACCGGGGCGGCACCTGGAAGGAGCGGCTCGCCGCGTACCTGCGCGGCGAGCGCGACCTCGGCCGCCTCGCCCCGGACGCCCGGGTCGAGGCGGCGGCCTCGCTCATCGTCGGCGCGTGCCACGAGCCGGTGCTGTCGCTGCTGTTCGAGGGCCGGGGCCTCGCGCACCGGGTGCCGCCGGACGCCGTCGACGATCTCGTGGCGACCGTCCTCGACGGGATCGCCAAGCGGTAGGCCGAGGGCGGCCGGCCGCTAGGACGCCCCGCCGCTAGGAAGCCCCGCCACTAGGAAGCCATGGCCTCCCGGACCTCCTCCAGCGTGCGTTCCGCGACCGCGTTGGCGCGCTCGTCGCCCTCGGCCAGGACGCCGCGCAGGTACGCCCGGTCGGCGGCGACCTCGGCGCGGCGGGCGCGGATCGGGCGCAGGAACTCGTTCACCGAGTCGGTCACGACCTTCTTCAGCGCCGCCGCGCCGCCGTCGCCGATCTCCGCGGCGACGTCGTGCGGGTCGCGGTCCTGGCACAGCGCGGCGAGCAGCACCAGGCTGGAGACCTGCGGGCGCGTCTCGGGCTCGTAGGTGATGTTCCGGTCGGCGTCGGTCACGGCCCGCTTGATCAGCCGGGCGGTCTCGTCCTCGGTGGCGGAGAGGGCGACGGCGTTGCCGCGGCTCTTGCTCATCTTGCCGCCATCCGTTCCGAGCAGGAGCGGCGCGGACGACAGCAGGGCGTCCGGCACCGGGAAGACGGGCCCGTAGCGCTCGTTGAAGCGGCGCGCGATGGTCCGGGTGATCTCCTGGTGCGGGAGCTGGTCCCTGCCGACGGGTACAAGGTTCGCCTTGCAGAACAGGATGTCGGCGGCCTGGTGGACGGGATAGGTGAACATCAGCCCGCTCACCGCCGACTGCCTGGACGTCGCGATCTCGTCCTTCACCGTGGGGTTGCGGCTCAGCTCCGCGATCGACACCAGGGACAGGAACGGCAGCATGAGCTGGTTCAGCGCCGGGACGGAGCTGTGCCGGAAGATCGTCGCCCTGGACGGGTCGATCCCGGCGGCCAGGTAGTCGGCGACCAGCCCCTCGACGTACTCGGAGAGGCGGTCGGCCACGTCCCGGTCGGTGAGCACCTGGTAGTCGGCCACCAGGACGAACAGCTCCACGCCCGCCCGCTGGAGCCGCACGCGGTTCTCCAGGGTGCCGAAGTAGTGCCCGAGATGGAGCGGGCCGGTGGGGCGGTCGCCGGTCAGGATCCGGAAGGCTCCGGGGTCGACCGCGATGCGTTCCTCCAGCTCGCGGCTGCGGGCCTCGGGGGTGGTGGTGTCCATGGGTTCCTCCTCGTCGGGTCTGCGGCCGTCCCGCCTGGCCGGCCCGGGGCACCGAGGAAGAGGAAGGGCCGTCCAGCGGACGGCCCGATCGCATGCGTCACTGTGGCCGTCCTAGGACGGCCACCAGCCGAGACATGCGGTGCGCTTCACGCCGCCATGGTATCCCACCGGATGCGACTGCTGCCGGATAATCTGGAACGAAACCATCTTGGGTAGACTGGGCGCATGACCTCGATGGCCCCCGCCCGCACGCAGACGGACCTGTCGTTCCTGCTCGACCACACCAGCCACGTGCTGCGCGGCCGGATGACGGCGGCGCTCGCCGAGATCGGGCTGACGCCGCGCATGCACTGCGTCCTGGTGCACGCCCTGGAGGAGGAGCGCACCCAGATCCAGCTCGCCGAGATCGGCGACATGGACAAGACGACCATGGTCGTGACCGTGGACGCCCTGGAGAAGGCCGGCCTCGCCGAGCGGCGCCCCTCGTCCCGGGACCGGCGGGCCCGCATCATCGCCGTCACCGAGGAGGGCGCGCGGGTCGCCGCCCGCAGCCAGCAGATCGTCGACGGCGTCCACGAGGCGGCCCTCGGCTCGCTTCCGGAGGACCAGCGCGAGGCCCTCGTCCAGGCGCTCAACACCCTGGTCAGCGGGCATCTTGCCACCCCGCCGGAGACGCCCGGGCCGGCCCGGCGGGCCCGCGAGCGCCAAAAGTAAGACCCTCACAGATAGTCTGCAACGAAACTATCTGCTACGGTCTCTCCTGTTCCCCTCGAACAGGAGATGACCATGTCCTCCCTCTCGCTCTCCCCGCTCCGCTCCCGGTGGGCGGCGCTCGGGGTGCTGTCCGCCACGATGCTGATGACGATCCTGGACGGCAGCATCGTCACGGTCGCGGCGCCCGCCATCCAGGACGACCTCGGCTTCTCGCCCGCCGGGCTGAGCTGGATCATGAACGCCTACCTGATCCCGCTCGGCGGCCTGCTGCTGCTCGCCGGGCGGCTCGGCGACCTCGTCGGCCGCCGGACGCTGTTCCTCGCCGGCAACGCGGTCTTCACCGCCGCCTCGGTGCTGGCGGGCGCCGCCACCACGTCCGGCCTGCTGATCGCCGCCCGGTTCCTGCAGGGCGTCGGCAGCGCCCTCGCCTCCGCCGTCGTGCTCGGCATCCTGGTGACCCTGTTCACCGACCCCCGCGAACGGGCCAGGGCGATCGGGGTGTTCAGCTTCACCGGCGCGGCCGGCGCGTCCATCGGGCAGGTGCTCGGCGGCGTGCTCACCGACGCGCTGAGCTGGCACTGGATCTTCCTGATCAACCTGCCGATCGGCCTGGCCGTGATGCTGCTCGCCCTCCCCGCGCTGCCCCGCGACCGGGGCGTCGGGCTGGCCGCCGGCGCGGACGTCGCGGGCGCGGTGCTGGTCACGTCCGGGCTGATGCTGGGCATCTACACCGTCGTCAAGGTCGAGCGGTACGGGTGGCTGTCGGCGCACACGCTGGGGCTCGGCGCCGTGTCGCTGCTGCTGCTCGCCGGTTTCACCGCCCGGCAGGCCCGCGCCGCGACGCCGCTGATGCCGCTGCGGATCCTGCGCTCCCGCAACGTCTCCGGCGCCTACGTCGTCCAACTGCTCACCCTGTCGGCGATGTTCTCGTTCCAGGTGATCGTCGCCCTCTACATGCAGCAGGTGCTCGGCTACAGCGCGCTGGACACCGGCCTCGCGATGCTCCCCGCGGCCGTGGCGATCGGCGCCGTGTCGCTCTTCGCGTCCGCTCGGCTCTCGAACCGGTTCGGCGAACGGTTCGTCCTGGTGGCCGGGCTCGTCCTGCTGATCGGCGCCATGACCTGGCTCACGACCGTCCCCGTGGACGCGGACTACGTCACCGACCTGCTCCCCGTGTTCGTCCTCATCGCCGGAGGCGGGCTCGTGCTGCCGTCGCTGACCGGGCTCGGCATGTCCAGCGCCCGCCCCGAGGACGCGGGGCTCGCCTCCGGCCTGTTCAACACCGTCCAGCAGGTCGGGATGGCGCTCGGCGTGGCGGTCCTGACCACGCTCGCCGCCTCCCGCGTCGAGTCCCTGCGGGCGGACGGGCGGAGCACCGCCGCCGCCCTCACCGGCGGCTACCACCTGGCGTTCACCGTCTCGGCGGGCCTGCTGGTCGCCGCGCTCGCGGTGTCGCTGATCGTCCTCCGCCGCCCGGCGCCCGCGGCCGGCGCCGCGCCGGTCGAGTCCGCCCCCGCCGCCGTCTGAACCCACTGCCCGTCCGAACCCGTCCCCCACCGAGCTCTGAAGGAGATCACGATGACCGAGTACGGCCCCGGCCAGGGACCCGGCCCCAAGCCCGTCACCGAGGACGAGCTGTCCCGGCTCCTGGGCGAGCAGCAGTTCGCCGTCCTCGCCACCAACAAGAAGAACGGCCACCCGCACGTCTCCACGGTCGTCTACACGTGGGATCCGGGCGAGCGCGTCGTGCGGATCTCCACGACGGACGGGCGGGCGAAGGTGAAGCAGCTCCTGCGCGACCCGCGCGCCGCGCTGCACGCGTCCGGCCCCGGCCACCTATCGTTCGCGGTCGCCGAGGGTGCCGCGGAGCTGTCCGCCGTCAGCGAGGAGCCCGGTGACGCGACCGGCCGCGAGCTGCTCGCGATGACGCCGGGCTTCGACGACCCGGCCGACGAGCGGGCGTTCCTGGAGCAGATGGTGAAGGACCGGCGGCTGGTGATCCGCCTGCGCGTCGACCGCCTCTACGGAACTGTCCTGGCCGACTAGCGGCACGGTGGGCGGCGCCGGAGGGTCAGGGCGTGTTGCGAAATGGCCTCGGCCGTGCGCGCGAACGCGTGACCTGCCCGGTGGAGCGAAGCCGGAGGCGAGCGGAACCGGGCGGATCGCGAAGCGATGCCGCGTTCGCCCAGGCCCGGTCACGTAGCGAGCCGCCAGGCGAGCTACGTGGGCCGGGACTGTGGCAAACACAGCCGCCAGGCGAGCGAAGTGGGCCGGGACTGCGGAAAAACTAGTGCGGCAGGACGAGGAGCAGCAGCGGGAGGCCGGCGATGACCGGGACGGCGATCGACGCGGCGACGCGGACGCGGCGGGGCAGCGGCTCCGGCTCCAGCAGCCGGTTCACCCGCGCCATCACCGGGATGTCGCTGTGCGAGGCGACGCCGAGCGTGCCGGACGGCGCGGCGGCCGGGCGGGCGGCGGCGAAGCGCAGCAGCGCGGTCGCCAGCTCGCGCGGCGGCCGGCCGTGCCGGGCCCGGTCGTCGGCGGCCATCTCGATCAGCAGCTCCACCGCGTCCAGGCACCGTCCGACCAGCCGGAACTGCGGGAAGACCTGGCGCAGCGACGCGAACGGCAGCAGCACCAGGTCGTGCCGCTCGCGGGCGTGGGCGCGCTCGTGCGCGAGCACCGCGGCCAGCTCGCCGCGGTCGAGCAGCTCCAGCGTGCCGGCGCTGACGACGACCTTGGACGAGCGGACGCCCGGCACGCAGTACGCGGCGGCGCCGGGGTGGTCGAGGACGAGGGTGCCGGGCACCGAGGAGTCGCGGCGCGACACCAGCGCGAGCAGCGCGCGGTGCCGCCGCCGGGCCCGCACGACCCGCAGCACCGCGAACATCAGCATGACCAGGAGCACGCCGGTCAGGCTGATCGCGGCGAGCAGGGCCGCGACCTGCACCGGGTTGAGCCGGGCCGCCTGGTCGTCGTACAGGCCGGGCAGCCCGCCGAGGACGCCCTTGCGGTACGGGATCAGGGCGAGCCCGAGCAGGGCGCCGATCGTGGCGACGCCCCAGCACAGCCCGAGGGCCTGCCAGAGCGCGATCCCGATCCGAGGCGTGCGCCACGTCCACCGGGCCCGGGACAGCAGGTGCGCCCCGCCGACGGTCCCCAGTGAGATCAATGCGAGCAGGGCGGTGCCGGTCATGCCGGAGGTTCCTTGCCGGTGATGCCCGCGAGGGTCTGGCGGATCACGTCGATCTCGTCGCTCGACACGGAGCGGACGAAGTGCGCGAGCGCCGCGTCGCGGTCACCGGTCTCGTTCAGGGCCCCGAGCATGAGCTCGGTGACGTACATCTCGCGGCTCGCCACCGGGTGGTAGCGCCAGGCGCGCCCGTCGCGCTCGCGTTCCAGGAAGCCCTTCTTCGCGAGCCTGTCGAGGACGGTCATGACCGTGGTGTGCGCGAGGTCGCGGTCGTCGGCGAGGGCACGGCTCACGTCCCGGGCGGTGGCCGCCGGGCGTCCGGCTTCCTCCCGTGCCCACAGGACCTCCATGACCGTGCGTTCGAGCTCTCCCAGACCCTTCACGCAAACCAGATTATCCGACGGTCCCGGCCCTCACCACGTCAGGTAGTACTACCGCCTGTAGGGGGTGCTACGAGGCCGAGCTCGTAGGCGATGATGACGAGCTGGACGCGGTCGCGCGCGCCGAGCTTGGCGAACAGCCGCGCGACGTGCGCCTTCGCGGTGGCCACGCTGATGACCAGCTCCGCGGCGATCTCCTGGTTGGACAGGCCGCGCCCGACGAGGGTCAGCACCTCCCGCTCGCGCTCGGTGACGCCCTCCACGTGCCGGGACCGCCCGGCGGCCGGTTCCGGACGCGCCGCGAACTCCTCGATCAGCCGCCGGGTGACGCTCGGCGCGATCAGGGCGTCCCCGCCGGCGACGACGCGGATCGCCGCCAGGATCTCCTCCAGCGCCATGTCCTTCACGAGGAAGCCGGCGGCGCCCGCCCTGAGCGAGCCGTAGACGTAGTCGTCGTCGTCGAAGGTGGTCAGCATCAGGACGTGGGCGGTGCCGGGACCCGCGCCGCTGATCCGCCGGGTGGCCTCGATGCCGTCCATGTCGGGCATGCGGATGTCCATGACGACGACGTCCGGGGCCGTCTCCGCCACGAGCCGGACGGCCTCGGCCCCGGTCGCGGCCTCGCCCACGACCTCCATGCCGGGGGTGTCGGCGATCAGGACGCGCAGGCCGGCGCGGATCAGCGGCTGGTCGTCGGCCAGCAGGACGCGGATCGTCATGCGGCCGCCGCCGGCGCCGGGATCCGCGCCGCCACCCGGAACCCTCCGCCGGGGCGCGGCCCGGCGGCGAACTCGCCGCGCAGCAGGGCGACCCGCTCCCGCATCCCGACGAGGCCGTACCCGGTGCCCACCACGCCGCCGCGCCCGTCGTCCTCGATCTCGACGGCCAGGTCGCCGTCGCCGTAGCCGACCGTCACCCGGCAGCGGTCGGTGCCCGCGTGCCGGACGACGTTCGTGACCGCCTCCTGGACGATCCGGTAGGCGGACAGGTCGACGTCCGGCGGCAGGGGCCTCGGCTCGCCCGCCGTCCGGACGTCGACCGCGACGCCCGCGTCCCGCGCGGCCTCGGCGAGGCGGTCGAGGCCGGCGAGGCCGGGGGCGGGGCCGAGCGGCGCCGCCCCCGGGTCGTCCTTGCGGAGTGCGGTGAGCATCCGCCGCAGCCCGGACAGGGTGTCGCGGCTGGTGGCCTCGATGGCCGCCAGCGCGTCGCGGGCGTCGGCGGGCCGGGTGTCGATGACCCGTCCGCCCACTCCGGCCTGGATCGCGATGATCCCGATGCTGTGGGCGACCATGTCGTGCAGCTCCCGCGCGATCCGGAGCCGCTCGGCGGAGACGGCCTGCGCGGTGGCCTGCTCCCGCATCGCCTCGGCGTGCGCGCGCCGCGTCCTGATCGAGTTCCCCGCCATGAACGCGACGGCCGCCCCCAGCAGGACGGTCATCAGCAGCACCTCGTCGGCCTGCAGGAACGCGGTGACCGCCGCGGCCTGGAGGAGGAACGTGGTGACGGCGACGGGGACGGAGACCTTCCGAGGGCGAGTCGCCGTGATGTACCCGGCCGAGACGCCGGGGAGCAGGACCAGCAGGCCGCCGACGGTCCCGACCGGCAGGGCCAGCAGGGCGAGGATCCAGGCGAGGAGCAGGATCACGTGGGCGACCGTCGCCCGGCGCCGCAGCAGGAAGAGCACGAGGACCGTGAGCCCGGTCGAAAGGGGGATCTCCAACTGCTGGAAGGCGGTCCTTCCATGGGAGAACGTGACGAACAGGACCACCGGGTAGACGGCGGCGCCGCTCCAGGCGAGGACCGTCCCCGTGCCGCGGCTCAGGCGGCGCAACGGCAGGGCTGACATGCGCCGATCGTAACCGCCGCCCCCGTCCCGGCACATTGGCCCGGGGGCGTAATCCCGCAGGCTACAAAGTGCCTTTCGCCAATGTGTCCGGTGGCTCGATGCGCGGTCCGGGCCTCCGGCGACACCGTTGCCGGCATGAAGCGCTGGGCGCCTTTCCTCCTCGCCGTCGAAGTCCTCGCAGTCGTCGTCTTCTCCGCCGTGTACGACTCCCTGGACTTCCGCATCTACTGGCTGGGCGGCCATATCGTGACGGACGGCTCGCGCCTCTACCAGGAGCAGGTCGCCGACCACTACTTCACCAACACGCCTTTCATGGCGGCGCTGTTCGTTCCGCTGGCCGCCCTGCCGCTCGTCCTTGCCCGCATGCTGTGGCAACTGGCCTCGCTGGGCGCCTTCGTAGGGGCGTGCGCGCTGACGGCGAGAATGGCCGGTCACAGAATCCCACTCGTGGTCGTGGTGGCGGCAGGCCTGCTCCTCCAGCCGGTCTGGCAGTCGTTCTTCCTGGGACAGGTCAATCTCTTCCTGCTCGCCCTGGTCCTCGCCGACCTGTACCGCGTCGCCCGAGGCCGTCCGGCCGGAATCGGCATCGGAGTGGCGACCGCGATCAAACTGACGCCCGCCGTCTTCGTCGTCCTGCTCCTGTTGAGCCGGCGGACCAAGGACGCCGCCACGGCCGCCGCGACCTTCGCCGTCTGCACTTTCCTGGCCTACGCCGTCGCCCCGGACGCGTCCCGCCTCTACTGGCTGCACACCTTCTACGACACCTCTCGCGTGGGCGCCCCGTACATCAGCAACCAGTCCCCTTACGGCACGCTGGCCCGCATATCGGGGGGAACGGCCGAGGTCGGCGACTGGTACACGCCCGTTCCGCCGGCCATCGGCGTCTCCGGCCTCGCGGTCGCCGCCGTCTGGGCGAGGCGAGGCGACTGGCTGAGCGCGACGGCGATCACCGGCGCGACGGGCCTGCTCGTCTCCCCGATCTCCTGGGCGCACCACTGGGTGTGGATCGTCCCGGCCCTGGCGGTGCTCCTGCGGAACGGCCACCGCAAGAGCGCCGCGGCCGCCTACGTCCTCTTCGCCGTCTCGCCCTTGTGGTGGACGCCCCGCGACGGCGGCCCGCGCGAGTACGGCTTCCACCTCCTGACCCCGGTCGCCAACTGCTATCTGCTCGCGGGCCTGTCCTTCCTGGCCTACATGGTCCTCCGCCTCCGGGTCAGCCCGCAGCCCCCGTCCAGCGGTCGTGATGGACGGCCGCGTCCAGTGCCCTGCGGCGCCGCCAGCCGTGCCGTTCGAGATCCGGAACGCGTTCCAGGTGGGTGACGGGGCCGAGGCAGAGCCAGGCGACCGGACGGATCGTCTCCGGGATGCCGAGCAGGTCGCGCAGGTACGGCTCCCGGTAGAACGACACCCATCCGACGCCGAGCCCCTCGGCGGTCGCGGCGAGCCACAGGTTCTGGATGGCCAGGCAGACGGAGTACAGCCCGGCGTCGGCGATCGCATGCCGCCCGAGGACCGCCGGGCCGCCGCGCTCGGGATCGTAGGTCACCACGATCGACAGGCTTGACTCCAGCACCCCGTCGATCTTGATCCGGGCGAAGCGCTCGGCGGCGGCGCCCGTCAGGGTGGCGGCGAAGGCGGCCCGCTCGGACCGGACGTGGCCGTGGAAGGCCCGCCGGAGGGCAGGGTCGCCGACAAGGACGAAATCCCAGGGCTGGGACAGCCCGACGCTCGGCGCGGCGTGCGCCGCCGCCAGGACCCGGTCGAGGACGTCCCGCGGAATCGGTTCCCCGGTGAACTCGCCGCGCACGTCGCGGCGGCGGTGAATGGCGTCATAGATGTCCATGGGCAGGCTCCCGCTGCGACAGGCCGCCGCGAACTGCGGCCGTGTGGAGCGGGGCCGGTCTTCGGACTCCCGGATCGATGCTCGACCGCCCGCCTTCCCGGCCTGACGGCCAGTGGCCGCGCGTACGCGCGTGGGCGGCTGCTCCCCGGTCACCGCGGCGGGCCCGTGCCGGATTCTCACCGGCTTCCCGATTCTCCCCACATGGGGCACCCCGCATCAGTTCATGCCACCCGGAACCCTACCGAGACGACCACTCCCTCAGCGATCACGGGGCCGCTGCGAAGCGTATCCTACTGCTCCTTGAATCTCATACTTCAAAAATGAGAAGTCAACGGTTATGGTTGCGGAACCACGATCGGTCGGAGGGGACGATGGCGAGGCTGGAGGTCGGCTACTTGCTGCCGACGAGAGAGCAGGACCTGCTGGGCGAGCACGAACCCGGGCGCCTCATCGCCCAGGCGCGGCGCGCCGAGGAGATGGGGCTGGACTCGGTCTGGGCGGGCGACAGTCCCGTGACCAGGCCGCGCGCCGATCCGCTGATGCTGCTGGCCGCCGCGGCGCAGGCCACCGAGCGGGTCGCGCTCGGCACGGCGGTGCTGCTGCCGGCGCTGCGCCATCCGATCCTGCTGGCCCACCAGCTCGCCACGCTCGACCGCCTGTCGGACGGGCGGCTGATCGCGGGCATGGGGGCCGGGTTCCCGGTGCCCGCCACCGAGGCCCAGTTCGCAGCGGTCGGGATCGGGTTCGGCAGCCGCGTCAGCCGGATGGAGGAGTCGATCGAGGCGATGCGGCGGCTCTGGTCCGGCGGCGCGGTCTCCTACGAGGGCCGGCACTTCGCGTTCTCGGACGTGCGGCTCGCGCCCCCGCCGAAGCGTCCGGGAGGGCCGCCGATCTGGCTGGCGGGGGGCGGGCCGGCGCTGCCGCGCGTGGCCCGTCTCGCCGACGGATGGCTCCCCTACCCGCCCGAGGCGGCGACGTACGCGGAGGAACGCGAGCTCATCGGTGCCGCGACCCCGGCCCTGTACGCGACGCTCTGCCTGGACGACGACCCGGAGAAGGCCCGCGACCGGCTGCGGACGAGCATCGAGCGCTACTACAACGCGCCGCTGGAGTTCGTCGCGTCCATCCAGGCGTTGTTCGCCGGAACCGCCCGCCAGGCCGCCGACTGGCTGAACGGCTACATCAAGGCAGGCGCCCGCCATCTCGTGATCCGGCTGGCGACCGATGACCACGACGCGGACCTGGAGCGGTTCGGCGACCAGGTCCTGCCCCTGCTGCGCGAGGAGGCTCGCCGATGACCACGTTCGTTCTCGTCCATGGGGCGTGGCACGGCCCTTGGGCCTGGGACCGCGTCGTCCCGCTGCTGCACGCCGCCGGGGCGCGCACGCTCACCCCGGACCTCAGCGCCGTCGGCGACTACGGCCTCCACGACCACGCCGAGGCGGTCGCCGCCGCGCTCGACACCGTCCAGGACGAGATCGTGCTGGTCGGGCACAGCTACGCGGGCCTGGTGGTGCGGGAGGCCGCCGACGCGCGGCCCGACGCGGTCGGCCACATCGCCCTGGTGGACGGATGGGCCGGGCCCGACGGCGCCGGCATGTTCGATCTGGCCCCGGACGCGTTCGTCCAACTGGCCCGGACGGCGGCCGAGACGTTCGGCGACGGATGGCGGATCCCCGCCCCGCCCCCGGCGGCGTTCGGCATCACGGACCCCGGCACGGCCGACCGCCTCGCACCACGCCTGCTCCCCCAGCCGCTCCGGACGTTCACCGAGCGCACCCGCCTCAGCGGCGCCGTCGACCGGATCCCCGGAACGGCCGTCTACTGCAGGCCGCTGACCTACCCCTTCGACCGGTTCGGCAAGGACGCCGGATACCGGACGGTCGCCCTCGACGGCCCCCACGACGTGATGCTGACCGACCCGGAACCGCTCGCCCGCCTGCTCCTGGAGGTTCAGGAACGGGAAGCGTGAAGTCTAGAGTGAAGAAGTGGAACAGCGAACGTACAACCAGTACTGCGCGACCGCGCGCACCCTCGACCTGGTCGGCGAGCGCTGGACGCTGCTGCTGGTCCGCGAGCTGCTGACCGGGCCGAAGCGGTTCGGCGACCTGCAGGCCAGCCTGCGCGGCCTCGGCACCGGGCTGCTGGCCGCCCGGCTGAAGCACCTGGAGCGCGAGGGCCTGGTCCACAAGATCACGCTGCCGCCGCCCGCCCGCACCCCCGCGTACGCCCTCACCGAGGCCGGCGAGGAACTCGGTCCCGCGATCCTCGCGATCGCCAGGTGGGGGCTGAGGTGGGCGATGGGCGAGCGGCGGCCGGACGAGACCTTCCATCCGGGCTGGACGGTCCTCGGCCTGCGCGCCTGCTTCGATCCCGAGGCCGCCGCCGGGCTCCGCGCGGTGTACGAGTTCCGCGTCGACGACGAGGTCTTCCACGCCCGGGTCGAGGACGGGACGGTCGAGGTCCTCCACGGCCCCGCGCAGCGCCCGGACGCGACCATCACCATCAGCGAGGAGGCGCTCGTCGGCCTGACGGGCGCCGGCGGCACGTTCACCGAGGCGATCCGGAGCGGCGCCGCCTCGGCGTCCGGCGACCGGGAGGCGCTGCGGCGGCTTCAAGGACTGTTCCGCCTGCCGCCCGCGGGCTCCCGCGAACCCGCCGGTTGATCACCCTGGGGGCGGGCGTGCGTCAGGGCCGGCCCGCGCCGGGCACGTCGACCTCGACGGTGAGCACCCGGCCGCTGCCGGGCGCCACCATCTCGGCCTCGGTCATGCCGCGCCACCCGGCGGCCGTGACGAACAGCGTGGTCCCGGCCGGCCCGCCCAGCACGCAGGCGAAGGCTCCGCGGTCGAGGTCGACGGTCCGCAGCACCTCGCCGCCCTCGGCGACGCGCACGCACCGCTGGTTGGGGACGTCGGCGTACCAGACGGCGTTCTCCGCGTCCATGCAGATGCCGTCCGGGACGCCGTCGCCGAGGTCGGCCCAGACCCGGCGGCCGGACAGGTCCCCGTCGGCGCCGATGTCGAAGGCCATGAGACGGCTCCGGTAGGAGTCCGCGACGATGAGCGTGGAGTCGTCCGGCGTCACGGCCATCCCGTTGGGGAACGCGATGTCGTCCGCCACCTCGCGCACGGAGCCGTCCGCCCGCACCAGGGCGACCGTCCCGGGCTCGATGTCCTCCCCCGCCATCGGGTCGAAGTTGACGCGGTTGACGTAGATGTCGCCGCGGCCGTCGGCGACGATGTCGTTCCATCCCGGCCGGCCGAGTTCGGCGTGCGCGGCGAGGGATCCGTCCGGTTCCCGGCGCAGCAGCCGCCCGTCCCCCGACGAGACGATCACCAGCCGGCCGTCCGGGAGCCAGGCGGTGCACAGCGGGAGCGACTTCACCCGCGCCACCACCTCGGCGGCCCCGTCCAGCCCCACCGCGACGACCTCGCCGGCCGTCCAGTCGGAGAAGTACAGCCTGCCGTCGTGCCAGCGCGGCGACTCGACCAGTCCGCGGCCGTCGAGCAGCGTCCGGACCTCGTCCATCTTCCTCACCGTCCTTCTCGAGCACCGATGTTCCGCCCTCTACACGAACGGCCACCGCCCGGATCGACACGACGGGCCGGGAAAATGCGCAGTACCTCGAAACGAGGTACTGTTCCGGCGTGTCCGGTAGATGGTGGAACGGCATCCTCGGCGGATGGGTGACCCTGACGCTCGGTGTCCCCTTCCTGCTCATCGCGATAGCGGGACGCGCACTCCCGGCCGACGTGCTGGCCTGCGCCCGGTTCGGCCTCGCCGGGCTGACGCTGCTCGCGGTCATGGCCGCGCGGGGCGGCGGGCCGGCCGCGGTCGCCGCGATCTCCAGGCTCGCCCGGAACAGACCGGGCGACCTGCTCCTCGTCGGGCTGTGCGGCGCGGCGGCGCCGTCCGTCCTGATCACCGTGGGCGAGCACCACGTGGAGACGGGCCTGTCGTCGCTGCTCCTGGCCAGCACGCCGATCTGGATCGCGGCCGGCGGCCACGTCCTGCTGCCCGCCGAACGCCTTCGGGCCGCGCAGACGGCATGCCTGGCCGTGGCGCTGTGCGGGACGGCGCTGCTGACCACGGGCGGGCACGCGTCCGGGCGGTCCCCGTGGCCGCTCCTCCCGCTGGCGGCGGCGGTCAGTTACGCGTGCGCCAACCTGGCCGTCCGGAGCCGGCTCCGGACGGAGGACGCGCTCACCCTCACCTGCGCCCAGATGACCGTCGCGGCGATCGTGACCGCGCCGTTCGCCGCCGTCCACGTCCCGGACATCGTGTGGAGCCCGCCGGCCTGGGCGGCCACCGCCGCGCTCGGGGTGGTCTGTTCGGGTTTCGGATGGCTGGCGAACACCGTGCTGGTCCAGCGGGTGAGCGCCGTCCGTGCTTCACTGGTCTCCTTCGCGGCCCCGGTGGTCTCCATCGCGCTCGGGGCGGTCGTCCTGGAAGAACGCCTGTCACCGCTCCAACTGGCGGCGGCCGGGATCGTGCTCACGGCCGTGGCGGCGTTCGGCGCGATGTCACGCACGCCGAGACGGGAGGTACGGGCCATCCTCGAACTCGCGATCCTGGGGTTCCTCGCCGAACACGACATGCACGCCTACGAGCTGAGGCGGCGCATCACCCTGCTCATGGGCCACGCGCGCCCGGTCAGCGACGGCTCCCTGTACCCGGCCCTCCAGCGGATGCGGCGCCGCGGCCTGCTGGCCGGCCGCACCGAACCCGGCGAAGGCGGCCCGGCCCGGCAGGTCTACACGCTCACCGGCGCGGGCCGCACCGAGCTGCTCCGCCGCCTCACCGGGCCGGACGACCTGGAGATCTCGGACCGCAACCGGTACTTCGTCCTCCTGGCGTTCCTCCACCTGCTGCCGTCGCCCGAGGCCCAGGCGGCGGTCCTCCGGCGGCGCCTGGACTTCCTGGACGACCCGAAGCGCGGATTCTTCGCCGACGGCGACCGGCCCCTCCGCCAGGACGAGCTGGCGTCACCGTTCCAGGCCGGAATCCAGCACATCGCCCGCGTCACGTCCGCGGCCGAACGGGACTGGCTGGCCGGCACGCTCGCGACGCTCCGCCCCGAGACCTCGACCCCCTGAGTACACACTGGAGGGCCTCCGAGTGTGTATCGTGTGCTCCATGGCGAGACTCAACATCACGCTGCCCGACGAGCTTGCCGCCACGCTCCAGGGGCTCGCCGAGGACAAGAAGATCGCCTCGGTGTCGGGATTCCTCGCGGACGGCGCGCGGCTGAAGCTGGCCTACCTGCGGGACGCGTCCACCATCGACGACCTCTTCGGGCCGCCGAGCCCCGACGAGCAGGCCATGGTCGACCGGCTGGTCGAGGGCGGACCCTCGTCCCGCCGGGACGTCGCGTGATCACCGGTCACGTCTTCGACGCGACCGCACTCCTGGACCTCGCGACCGGCAAGACCGTCTACGTCCGCGCCCGGCTCCGCGCGTCCATCGCCCAGCACGCCACGATCGTCATCCCGGCGACCTCGCTCGCCCGCGCCTGGCAGCTCGTCCCCGACCACGGCCGCGCGGTGCTGGAGCGCCTGCCCGGCATGCAGGTCGTGCACGTCGACGACCTGGACGACGTGATCGCCCAGCAGACCGGCCTGCTGGTCACGACGATCCCGAACCTCGGCATGGACGCCGCGCAGGCCGCCTGGTCCGCCCGGTGGCGCCGCTGGCCGCTGATCACCGCCGACCCCGGCCTCTACGAGGCCGTGCCCGGCGTCCGCGTGGAGCAGATCCCCTAGGCCACTGCCGCCCCGGCCGCGCTCAGGTCGTGAGCTCCAGCTCCAACTGCTCGGCGACGGGTTCCGGAGGAGGCGGCGGCGCCGTCGGGCGGGAGCCGCCGGGCCACCACCAGTTGGCGTGGCCGAGCAGGCTCATCAGCGCGGGGACGAGCATGAGGCGGACGATCGTCGCGTCCATGGCGACGGCGATGGCCAGCCCCAGGGCCATCATCTTCACCATCGGGTCCGGCTGCGGGACGAAGCTGGCGAACACGAAGATCATGATGAGCGCGGCCGAGGTGATGAGGCGGGCGGTGGCCCCGATGCCGATCACGACGGACTCGTGCGGATCGCCCGTCCGGTCGTACTCCTCCTTGATCCGCGACAGCAGGAAGACCTCGTAGTCCATGGACAGCCCGAAGATCAGGGCGAACATGAACAGCGGAATGAACGACATGATGGGGATGGCCTGGTCGACGCCGAACAGCCGGACGCCCCAGCCCCACTGGAAGACGGCCGTGACGACGCCGAACGAGGCGCCGATCGACAGCAGGTTCATCAGGGCGGCCTTCACCGGGACGATGACCGACCGGAACGCGATGACCAGCAGCAGGAGCGCCACCCCCACCACCGCGACGACGACGGTCGGCATGCGCTCCCCGACCGTGGTGGCGATGTCGATGATCGCGGGGTTCTCGCCGCCGAGGTAGATCCGCGTACCCGGATGCGCTTCCCGGACGTCGCGGATCTCGGTGTTCCGCAGCCGGTGGACGAGGTCGGTGGTGGACGCGGCGTGCGGGGCGTCCTCCGGGACCACCTGCAGGATCGCGGTCGTGCCGGCCACCACGGGCTCCCCGACGAACGCGACGCCGGGCACCTCGGAGAGCGTCCGCTGGAGTTCCTGGCCGATGAGGACCGCGCGCTTGTCGGGCTTCTTGTTCGGATCCGGCGCGCCCTTGGGGAGGGACGGCCGCGGGGACGGGCTCGGCCGGGGCCCCGCCGGACCCGTCAGGCCGGACAGGCCCTCGCCCGCCTCGACCGTCGGCACCACGCGCTTCGGCTTGACGCTCTTCTCCGCGCCCGGCACCTTCGCGACCACGACGAACGGGCTGTAGTGGCCCGCGCCGAACTCCCGGGCGACGATGTCGTAGGCCTGTCGCGCCTCCATCTTCGGCGACGACATGCTGTCGGCCATCACGCCGAACCGCAGGCTGAGGGTCGGGATGGAGAGCGTCAGCAGGACGAGGCTCGCGACGATGGCGTAGGGCCAGGCGTGGCGGTCGACGTGGCGTCCCCACGCCGTCCAGCGGCCCGAACTGCGGTCCGGCCGCACCCGGGCCAGCCGGTACCGGTCGATGCGCGTGCCCAGTGAGCCGAGGATGGCGGGCAGCAGGGTCAGCGCGGCGGCGACCATGATGGCGACGGCCAGCGCGGCGGCGATCCCGATGCGTCCGACGAAGGCGATCCCGGACAGGAACAGCCCGCAGATCGCGAACACGACCGTGCCGCCGGCGAACACGACCGCGTGGCCCGAGTGCGCCATCGCGCGCCCGACCGCGGTCTCGACGTCGTCGCCCTCGGCGAGCTGCTGCCGGTAGCGGGTCACGATGAACAGGGCGTAGTCGATCCCGGCGCCGATGCCGAGCATCGCGGCGACCATCGGCGCGGTGGGCGCGATCTGGAACATCGACGCCAGGAAGTGGATCAGCGAGTACGCCACCACCATCCCGCACAGCGACACCACGATCGGGATGCCCGCGGCGAGGAACGAGCCGAACGCCAGCAGCAGGACGACCATCGCCAGCAGGATCCCGACGCCCTCCTGCGGCCCGCCCTTCGGCTGGTTCAGGATCATCGCGGCGATCCCGCCGAACTCGACCTCCAGCCCGGCCATCCGGGCGGGCTCGACCGCCCGGTTCAGCGCGTCGAGGTCGGCATGGCCGATGTCGCTCATCGTGCCGGTGAAGTTGAGCCGGACGGCGACGGCCTTGTCGTCCTTCAGCCCGCCCATCCCCTGCACGTACGGGTTCTCGACGTACGCCACCCGGTCGAGCTTGGAGATGTTGTCGATCGACTGGCCGACGGTGAGCGCGACCCGCCAGTCGGCGGGACTCGCGTCGCGGGTCTGGTGGAACACGACGGTCGCGGTCGGCCCGGTCATCGCGGGGAAGTCCTGCCCGAGCGTGTCGAGGGCGCGCTGCGTCTCGATGCCGGGCAGCGTGCTCTGCTGGACGAACATGCCCCCGTGCATGACGCCGAGGACGCCGGCGCCGAGCATCAGGGCGACCCAGAGTTCGAACACCGTGCGGCGCCTGCGCACGCAGAACCGTCCGAGCACCTCCAGGAAACGCGCCATGCCCGAAGAGAACACCTATCCATGAAGTTTTGCAATAGATGCAACTTTGCAGTCATGGTAACGTCCGTCACATGGAGGAGGACGCCGGCGGGCCGGGGCTGCGGGAGCGCAAGAAGCTGCGCACCCGCCAGGCCATCGCGACGGCCGCGCTGCGCCTGTTCGCCGAGCGCGGCTACGAGGAGACGACGATCGCCGACATCGCCGCCGCCGCCGACGTCTCACCCCGCACGTTCTTCAGCTACTTCCCCTCCAAGGAAGACGTGATCTTCGCCGAGATCGACGACCGGCTCGCCGAGGTCGCCGAGCGGCTGCGCCCCACCCCCGGCGAGACGCCGATGGCGACCATCCGGCGCAGCATCGTGGACGTCCTGGAGGCGGTGGTCGCCGAGCACCGCGACTACGGCCCGGTCCAGGTCGCGCTCATCCTGGAGCGCCCCGCCCTGCGCGCCCGGGCCCTGCAGCGCATGACCGACGCCCAGGACGCGATCGAGGCGCTGCTGCGCGAGCTGTGCCCCGGCATCTCCGAGATCGACGCGGTGGCCGCGGCCGGCATCGCGGTCGGCGGCATGCAGGCGGTCGTGGCGCACTGCCGCCGCGAGGGCTACGACCCCCTGTCCATGCGCACCGCCCTCGACCGGGCCGTGGACATCGTCGAGCACGGCCTGGTCTCGGTCGACGCCCTGTCCCGCCCCGCCCCCTGAGCCGCCGGGCACCGGCGGCGGAGGCGCCCGCCCCCGGTGCCCGGCTCACGACCCGCCCATCACGTCAATCGTTGACGACGATCTGCTGAATGATGATCGTCCCGGTGCCGTAGGCGTTGTAGTAGATCGTCACTTCGTCGAGTTCCAGCCAGTACATGTCGGCCACCCCCTCATAGGGCCGACTGCCGGGCGGGTGGGGTTGCTCCAACAGCAGAAGGACGACGTCGAAGACGAGCTTGCGGAGCCCCTCGGGCAGCGCCGCCATCTGCTGACGGACGGCCGGGGGAATCATCAGGTGGTCAGGCATCGAGCTTGCCCGCGGCCCATTCCTCGGGGCTGGCATCACGCCAACGTTCAAGGTCGTCGCGATGGATGACGAGAGTCCCCTCGGGCACACTCCCCTCGTCGAGAGCCTTGCGGAACCGTTCTGCCTGCCAACGGAGATGGTCGGTGAACATCACGTCGTACATGGTCTTGGAGACGACGACCACCGGAGCGGATCCGTGGCGAGTGATCTCGACCGGCTGCCCGTGCGCGGCCGAGGAATGAATCCTCCCGAGCCGCGAGCGCGCATCCTTCAAAGGGACACTTTCCATGGTGGAAGTGTACACTTCAAACCCTCGCCAGCCCCACGGTCGAGCGGGACGAGTGAAGACGGCCTCCCGTTCCCGCAGGGCCTGGTCGGCCAGTTCCAGGCGTGCGGTGCGTCCGAGGGTCTCCGTGCTCATGCCGTCACCCTAGAGCCGCCGTCGCGAAGAGCGCAGGTGATCACCAGGGGCCGTAGGGGCCCTGGCGGGAGCCGCCGCGGCCGCCGTTGTTCCGCTTGTAGGGGCCGACGGCCGGGCGGACGTCGGCGAGGTAGACGGCGGCGGCGATGAACGCCGCGACCGGGAGGATGCCGAGCAGCAGCGCGATGGGGCTGGCGCCGAGCGCCACCGGCGCGACCGCGTACGCGGCGCCGACCACCGTCGCGACGATCAGGATGATCATCCACAGCTTCTTGCTCTGCTTGCTGGCCGCCGCGTACGCGTTGACCGGCACGGTGAGCGAGTCGATCAGCGCCCACGCCTCCATCGCGAACGCGATGATCAGCAGCAGCCAGAAGAAGTAGTCCAGCACGTTGAAGCCCGACATCGGCGATCAGCGCTCCTGCTCGTCTCGGAAGGCGACTCCTCGTCGCACGCGGGTCTGCCTGCCCCAACCCTACGTGCAGCGGCCGGCACCGCGGCCTGAGGGAACGGGTACTTGCAGAGACGACGGAGCCCGGCCGGGTGTTCCCGGCCGGGCTCCGTCGTGTGGCGCCGTTACTTCTTCGTGGTGGAGCGGGACTGCCCGGTGGCCCGGCTCTGCGCCGTCCTGCGCTGCGCGGTGCGGGTCTTCGGGGCCTGCTTCGGCGCGGCCTGGTCGGCCGCCGAGATCTCGGCGACCTCCACGGCCTCGCGGTGCACGACCTTCTTGCCGCGCTCGGCGAGCTCGTCGATGAACTCGAAGGCGCGGGTGCCGAAGTGCGTGGCGTACGCGACGGCGGCGCCCGGCAGGTCCTTGGCGTCCACCCGCTGCTGGTACCGGGAGACCTCGCCGCGGTAGCGGCCGACGGTCTCGCGGACCTGCACGCGGTAGCGGTCGACGGTCTCGCGGACCTCGCCCTGGTACCTGGTCACCTGCTCGGGGACCTCACGGATCTTCTCCACCGCGAAGTCGCCGGCGCCGGCCACGGCGTAGACGGCCTTGTTCTCGCGGAGGTTGCTGGCCAGCGTCATCCGACCTCTTCCCTTCCCTTGCGTTCTGGTCCGGCCTGTTCGGGGCCGGTCTGTTCCGGCATGGCGGGCTCGGCGGGCCCGGCGACGACGCCGCCGGCCTCGTTCTCCTTGAGGAACGACGCGTAGATGTCCAGCAGGACCTGCTTCTGCCGTTCCGTCAGGACGAGGTCGGCCCGGACGGCGGCCTGCACGTCGGTGTCGGTCTCGCGGTCCTCGAGGATGCCCGCCTGCACGTACAGCGCCTCGGCCGAGATCCGCAGCCCCTTGGCGATCTGCTGCAGTATCTCGGCGCTCGGCTTGCGCAGGCCGCGCTCGATCTGGCTCAGGTACGGGTTGGAGATGCCGGACACGTCCGCCAGCTGGCGCAGCGATATCTTCGCCCGCGTCCGCTGCTCCCGGATGTACTCCCCGATGGAGCCGACCTTCGAACTCGCCATATCTCCACTCTCCGTCATGGTGCTTGCTATTGCAAGCACCTTAGCTAGCACTTCGTGGTGAATCGCCTCACATGCCAGAAAAGCCGGGATAGTCGGCGTGGGAGCATGCCGGGAACGCCTGCCGCCCGCCCGCGACCAGGCATGAGCAGCGGCACGCGACCGCCCGGGGGCGGGGAGCGCGGAGCGCGGGCGGTCAGCTCACCTTGGACGAGGGCGCGATCCAGGTGTTGCAGACGGTCAGCTCGCGCCCGTTGAAGCCGGTGACCACCCAGCCCGCGTAGTGGCGGCCCGAGCCGTGGTCGCGCTTCTCCGGGGGCTGCCGGTCGTCGCCCCTGCCCAGCACGTCGGTGACCATGGCGTTGTACTGCTCGCGGGTCATCGGGAGGGTGGAGCGCTCGCTGCCGAGGAAGGCGCCCGCGAAGCACTGGGCCTGCAGCTCGATGCGGCGGCTCGCCTCCGTCCGGGTGGCGGTGTCGCCGGTCTCCATCTGGCGGTCCCCGTAGAGCAGGATCCCGGCCCGGTCCTGGACGTGGTGCCCGTACTCGTGCGCGATCACCCGCGCGTACACGGCGTAGTGGGACAGCGGCTCGCCGCCCGACGTCTCCACGACGTGCCGGAGGCCGACGTACATCGTGTTGTTGGCCGGGCAGTAGAAGGCGGACGCGCCGGGCGCGGGGTAGGAGCCGCACGGGCTGCGCCCCGGCTGGACCCAGAACACCCGGTCGGGCTTGTCGAACGGGATGCCGGCCTTGGTGAACTGCCTGCTCCACGCCGCGTCCAGGCAGTCGCTCAGGGTGTCCATGAACGCGCGCATGGACTGGGCGGACGGCTGGATCGGCGGCAGGCGGCAGCTCACCGACGTCAGCGCGCCCGTCCTGTAGATCTTGCTGTTGGTCGCCTTCTCGCGCGGCGTCGAGGGGCCGCCGGACGTGGCGGACGTCCCGGTGCCGCCGGCGGCGTCCCGGCCGCCGCCGACCAGCGAGAGCCCGAGGATCACGAGGACGACCAGGGACGTCAGGCCGCCGAAGATGCCCGCGATCGTCCCGCCCGCGCTGCGGCGGGGCGGCGGCCGCATCGGGGCGTACCGGTACTGCGGAGGCGGCCCGTAGGCAGGAGGCCCGTATCCCGGACCGCCATAAGGCGGTCCCCCCTGCGGCGGCCCACCGTAGGGCGGCCCACCGTAGGGCGGCCGCCCGTAGGGCGGTGCCGGGGGCCGCGGCGGAGGAGGCGGCGGGGGGTAATGACCTGCCATAGCGCAGAATCATCGCACGCATTCCCGATACCATTTGCGGCCATGTCTGCTCTTGCGGCGATGTTCCGGTCGCGTCCGGCTTCCCTGGCGGTCTCGGCGGCGCTGGCGGTGCCCCTGCTGACCAGCACGTCCGCGGCCGCGTCCGAGGTCGGCGGGACGGTCGCCGAGGCCGGTGCGCCCAGGGCCGGGGCGGCGGCGTCCGGCTTCACCGCCGCGGAGCGGGTGCTCAAGGACGACGTCGTCCTCACCGCGGGCGGCGGCGGCACGGTCAAGGTGAAGGAGACGATCGTCTACCGGTTCGCCGGGCACGACGGCTTCCAGCGGACGTACCCCACCCGGGTGCACGAGAGCCTCACCGAGGACCGCGTCTACAGGATCGAGAACCTGCGGGCGGCCAGCCCGGACGGCGGCCCGTCGAAGGCCACGTCCTCGGCCAAGGGCCTGAACACCGTCGTCAAGGTCGCGGGCGGCCGGAAGCTGACCGGCGACCACACGGTCGTCCTGGAGTACGACGTGCGCGGCGCGATCACCCGGATGGGGGCGGCGGAGGAGCTGCGCTGGCCGGTGGTCGGCGGCTGGAAGGTGCCGCTGGACGAGGCGAAGGCGGTCGTCGACGGCGGCGCGATGATCCGCAACGTCAACTGCTTCACCGGGCCGATCGGCAGCACGATCGGCTGCACGCAGTACTACACGAACCACACGCACACCCAGGGCGTGTTCGCGCAGCAGGGGATGCTGCCCGGTGAGTACCTGACCGTCGTCGCGGGCCTGCCCGCGGGGACGACGGGCGGGCACGCCATCTACGAGCGCCGCCACACGGTCGCGACCGCGTTCTCCGTCAACGCCGTCACCGGCGCCGCGCTGGCCGGCCTGCTGGTGCTGCTCGTGGGCGGCGTCGCCGCCCTCTACCTGCTGCGCGGGCGGGACGCGCGGACCGTCGGCAAGCGGGCCGCCGAGGGCGACCAGGTGCCGGTGGCGGGGGCGGAGTTCGAGCCGCCGAACGGGGTGCGGCCCGGCCAGATCGGCACGCTGATCGACGAGCAGGCCGACGTGATCGACGTGACCGCGACGATCGTCGACCTCGCGGTGCGCGGCTACCTGCTGATCGAGGAGGAGGACCGGGCCGTCACCGGCCGCCTCGACTGGACGCTGCGCCGCCTCGACCGCCCGCAGACCGACCTGCTCCCCTACGAGCGGATCCTGCTGGACGCGCTGCTGACCGCGCCGGACGGGACCGTGCTCGACGCCGTCCGGCTGTCGGACCTCGGCGGGACGTTCGCGACGAAGCTGGCGCAGGTCAGGTCGGCGATGTACGACGACGTGGTGAAGCAGGGCTGGTTCGCGCGGCGGCCCGACACCGTCCGGTCCCGGTGGACGATCGCGGGCATCGCCCTGACGCTGCTCGGCATCGCCGGGACGGTCGCGCTGGCGCTCACCACCGAGTGGGCGCTGGCCGGGCTCGCGCTGATCATCGCGGGCGCGGCGCTGGCCTACGGCGGCCAGTACATGCCGGCGAAGACGGCGCGCGGCGCCACGGTCCTCGCGCACACGATCGGTTTCCGCGCGTTCCTGGAGCGCGGCGGCATCCCGGACGACGGCACCATGGCGGCGCGCCAGCGGATCGCGCTGTTCTCGCGTTTCCTGCCGTACGCGGTGGTCTTCGACGTCGTGGCGAAGTGGGCGGAGACGGTGAAGGACGCGGGCGAGCGCGCGGAGGGCGCGGACAACCTCTACTGGTACGAGGGCCCCGCGGAATGGGACCTGTCGAAGTTCGCCGAGTCGATGCGCACGTTCACGCTGGCCACCTCGGGTTCGATCTCCCAGTCGCGCGGGCTGTGACGGCGCCGGGCGGTTAATCGCCTGGCGCCGGGTAAAGCGTGGGGCGAGGAGGTGTCGCCCCATGGTCGCCAGCACGGTGCCCGCCGTTCACGGGCTCGCCGTCCACCTGCTCAGCGGCTCCGCATCCGCGGGCTCCGCGCCCCCCGGCCTCGCGACCGCCCCGCCCGGCCGCCTCGGGGACGCCTACTTCATGGCCGTCGGCCCGGCAGTGATCTTCTTGGCGCTCATCACCTGGGTGACGGTCGTGCTGATGACCTCGCGCAAGCGCCACCGCTACCCCCAGGGCGGCGACGGCCTCTCCCATCGCGGGCCCGTCATGGGCGGGGTGATCCTGGGCAGCCCGTCCCAGCGGACGCGCCGCGACCCGGCCCCCTCGGTGACGCACCGGGAGGTCATGGCCCATATCGAGCGCGCCCGAGCGGAGGAGGAGGCCGCCCGCGCGGCCGCCGAGGCGGAGCGGAGGGCCGTGGAGGGACCGCCGAGGCGCCGCCGCAGACTCGGCCTTCCCAGACTCCGCTGACCTGGAGTCGCGCAGAGGACGCGACGCCCGCCGGACCCGGCTCCCCGCATCCATCCCCGTCCGGCGGGCGCCGTAGAAGCCCGTGGTGATCGCTGAGACCCCTCCCAGCGGTCACCACGGGTCAACAGCGGATCATGCCTTTCCGTAAGATGTCTGACATCTTACTTTGGAGGCTGTTTCGTGGGGCTCAATCCCGTGGCGAGCGGGTCGACGGTGGACGCCGTGCTCGACCAGCTCCAGGCGCAGATCAGCGAGGGCGCGTGGCCGGTCGGCCGGCGGATCCCGGCCGAGACGGACCTGGCCGCGCAGCTCGGTGTGAGCCGCCCGGCCGTCCGGGAGGCGATCCGGGCGCTGTCGCACGTCGGAGTGCTGGAGGTGCGGCGCGGCGACGGGACGTACGTGCGCAGCGGCTGCGACCCGCGCCCGCTGCTGCGCCGGGTCGCCCGCGCCTCCGCGCGGGACGTCTTCGAGGTGCAGCTCGCCTACGACGTCCAGGCGGCCCGGCTGGCCGCGCGCCGCCGCACCGACGCCGACCTCGCGCGGCTGGAGGAGCTGCTGCGCGCCCGCGACGAGGCCACCGAGCCGGACGCGTTCGGCGCCGCCGACGCGCGGTTCCACCTCGGCGTCGCGGAGGCCTCCCGGAACCCGGTGCTGATCGAGGCGATGCGGTTCTTCATCGACCGGCTGCACGAGTCGATGCGCGCGATCCGGCTGGACCACGAGGTCCCCGAGGCCGGCCCGGCCCGGCACCGCGCCGTGCTGGACGCGATCGCGGCGGGCGACCCGGAGGCCGCCGCGTCGGCCGCCGCGGCCGTCGTGGAGCCCACCCTCGCCGTCCTCCAGTCCCTGCTCTGCGACGCCGAGACGCCCGGGGAGGAGAAGTGACGGGGCGGCGCGCCGGGCTGGCCGGCGCCCTGCTGATGATCGTCATGCTGGCGGTCAACCTGCGGCCCGCGGTCGCGGCGGTCGGGCCGCTGCTGACCGAGATCAGCGACGCCTTCCACCTGTCGGGGACGGCGGCGGGCGCGCTCACCACGCTGCCGCTCGCCTTCTTCGGGTCCTACGGGCTCGCCGCCGCGTTCCTGCGCCGCCACCCCCGCCCCGAGACGCTGGTGGTGTGCGCGATGGCGCTGCTGGTCGCCGGGCTGCTGCTGCGCCTGCCGGGCGGCGCGTTCCCGCTGTTCGCCGGCTCCCTGGTCGCGGGCGTCGCGATCAGCATCGGCAACATCGCGATGCCGGCGGTCATCAAGCGGGACCACCCGTCCCACATCACGACGGTGACGGCGGTCTACACGGTCGCGATCTCGGCCGGCGCGAGCCTGTCGTCCGGGCTGGCCGTGCCGGTGGAGAACCTGTTCGACGCGACGTGGCGGCTGCCGCTCGGCCTGCTCGCGATCCCGGCGGCGCTCGCCGGGCTGCTGTGGCTGCCGAGGGCGCGGCGGGCGACCCGCGCGGCCCGGTCGGCGCCGCCCGCGGCGGCCCCGCTCGGCATCGCGGCGCTGGTGTGGCGGTCGCGCCTGGCCTGGAACGTCACGGTGTTCATGGGCCTCCAGTCGCTGCTGGCCTACGTGGTGCTCGGCTGGCTGCCGACGATCTGCCAGGACCGCGGGATGGACGAGGCGACCGCCGGCTACGCGCTGGCGCTGGTGGCGGCGATCCAGGCGGTCGGGTCGCTGGCCGTCCCGGTGCTGGCCCGCCGGACCCGCGACCAGCGTCCCCTGGTGGTCGCCACGTTCACGCTGACCGCGCTGGGCTTCGTCGGCGTGACCTGGGCGCCGATCGCCACGGTGTGGGTCTGGACGGTGGTCCTCGGCCTCGGCCAGGGCCTCGGTTTCGCGACCGCGCTCTCGTTCATCGGGCTCCGCGCCCACGACGCCCACGTCGCCGTCCAACTGTCGGGGATGGCGCAGGGCGTCGGCTACGTCATCGCGGCACTCGGCCCGCTCGTCCTCGGCGCGCTGCACGACGCCACCGGCGGATGGACCGTTCCGATGCTGGGCGTGGTGGCCGTGTCCGTCGCCCTGGCGGTCCCGGGTCTGCCCGCCGGACGGCTCCGCACGGTGGGCGCGCCCGCCGATCCGCCACCCGAAGTGGTTAACACGGAAATCAGCGGACACATCCCTAATTGACCCAGCCGGGCCGATTCACGCCATCGGGAGGTGGTCCGCCTTGCTCACCACGATCATCGCCGACCCTGTGCTGGCGGAGGGGACCCCGACCGGCGCCCGGTACTTCCTCTGGATCATCCCGTTCGCGATCGTCGGGGCCCTGCTGACGTGGCTGTACGCGACGCGAGCCGCCTCGTCCAGGAAGATCCACTGCTGGCGCAGGAACAATCAGCTCAACCAGCGCGGCATGGAGCAGGGCGGCTACTACACCTACGCGGCGGGGATGTTCTCGCACAGCTACCCGCCGGCCAAGGAGGGCCAGCCGGAGGAGTTCCGCAAGGACAACCCCCAGCCCGGGCGGGAGCCGAAGAAGCCGTGGCCCGAGGGCGTCCTGTACGAGCAGACGATCTACAAGGAAGAGTTCGAGACGCTCAGGGCGACCAAGGGACCCGAGACCCACTAGGACACCTGCCCAGGGGCACGGCGGCGAGGCCGCCGTGCCCCTTCGCCTACCCGGCGTGACGCCGCCTCCGCCGGTTCTCCGCGGAGCCTGACCCCTGTTCACCTCGTGGAACAGGGACGTCACCCCGGCGGGACAGTGCGAACAGGCTCCTGGTTGGTAACTTTGAGTAGTCACTTGAAGTCACTAAGTGACTAAGCGCCCGCTCGCCGCCTTGGCTCACCCCGCGACGCGCTCGGCCCGCCACCGGGCCGGCGCGGCCAAGTACCGCTCCCGGCGTCGGCGAGGGCGCGCGCCGTCGGCCCGGCCGTCACGAAGGGAGGTTCCGTCCGGGCCGGGCAAGGGCTTCGCAGAGAAGCCGCCCCTCGGGCTCATCGAGCCACCTACCGATCCCGCCGCTCGGAGCGGCGGGGTGGATGGAGAACATATGCACACCACCGCCAAAGTGGCCGGCAGCGCGCTGGCCGCCGCCGTCACCGCCGGTCTGCTGGCCGCGGGGGCCGCGCTCGGCACCCACGCGCCGGCGACCGCCGCCGCCGCGCCGCCCAAGCCGAAACCCGTCGCCACCAAGGGCGCGGCCGTGACCACCAAGGCCGCCGAGTCCCTGCCGCACACGTCCCTGATGGGCCGGCCCGCCAAGCGCATCGCCCTGGACGGCTGGTCCGCCGACAGCGTCTGGCACAACTCCATCGCGTGGGGCGCCAACGTGCGCATCTACTCGGGCCGGTACGGCGCCTACACCAAGTGCACCGACGGCAGCGTGCGCTACGGCCCGCTCCAGGGTCCCGGGTACTGGAAGTTCGGCGGCAACTGCCTGGGCGCCGGCCACCTGACCGGCTTCGGAATCTACGGCAGAGGCTGACCGCGTTCCGCGCCCGCGCGACGTCCGGCGGTCCCCGGGGCTACGCCTCGGGGACCGCCCCTCGCATCCGGGGCCCGAGGGCCGGCCGGAGCGTCCGCCCGCTACGAGACCCCGCCCCGAGCGGGGTCCGCGGCGCGGACGTAAGTGGTGACGACGAGGCCGGAGTCGAAGGCGCGCGTGGAGCCCGGCGTGAAGGCCGCGAGGGTGTAGGGGCCGTCGAACAGGGGGATTCCGGAGCCGACCACCAGCGGATGGCGCTTGACGACCAGCTCGTCGATCTCGTCCACCAGCGCGCCGGCGAGCTTCCCGCCGCCCGCGAGCCAGATGTCGAGGCCGTCCCGCCGCTTCAGCTCCCGGACGAGGCCGACCGGGTCGCCCGGAACGACGGTCACCGCGGGGTCCTCGATGTCGAGCGTCGCCGAGACGACGTACTGCTCCAGGTGCGGATACGGACTCGTGATCCCCACCTCCAGAGCCGGCTCGTAGGTGCCGCGCCCCATGACGACCGTGTCGAAGTGCCGGTTCGGGGCGTCGGCGATGCCGAGCGGGCTGCGGCCGTGGACGGGCAGGGTCTCGGGGTACTCGGTCATGATCATATTCGCGGACTCCCCCTCGAAGGGGAGGAAGAAGTCGAACTGGCCGTCCGGCCCGGCGATGAAGCCGTCGAGGGTGGCGGCGACGTAGTAGATCAGCTTGCGCATGCGGTGCTCGCTTTCGGGCGTCGGTACGGGAGCCGGGACTGCCGGCGGGTCAGCGGACGGAGCCGGGCTTTCGGGGCGGCCTCGGGCGCGGCACGCTGCGCGGCTTCGGCGCAGGGCGGCCCCGGCCGGAACGTCCCGGCGTGCGGCCGGGCGGTACGGTGCGCTCGGGCAGGCCGACCTGGCCCGGCAGTGCGGTGTGGCCTGGCAGTGCGGTGTGGCCTGGCAGTGCGGTGTGGCCTGGCAGTGCGGTGTGGCCTGGCAGTGCGGTGTGGCCTGGCAGTGCGGTGCGGTCCTGGGGAAGGCGGAGCAGGGAAGGAGCGGTGGACTGGGCGCGCATGCGAACTCCTGATCACTCGAATTGATGTACTGTGAGCGAAGTGGTTTGAACTTAGTACTGCACTTGCAGTGATTGCAAGCCGGTGTGATGGAGGTCACCATGCGTCGCAACCCCGCCCGCCGGGCCGCCCTGCTGGACGCGGCCATCGAGGTCCTGGCCCGCGAGGGGTCGCGCGGCCTGACGCTGCGCGCGATCGACGCCGAGGCCGGCGTCCCCACCGGGACCGCCACCAACTACTTCGCCGACCGCGCCGACCTGCTCACCCAGGTCATGCACCGCACCCGCGAGCGACTCACCCCCGACCCGGAGGCACTGGCCGAGACCATGCGGCAGCCGCCCACGCATGCGCTGGCCACAGAGCTGATGCGCCAGCTGCTCGGGCGCATGCGCGCGGACCGGACCGGCTACCTCGCCATGCTGGAGCTACGGCTGGAGGCGACGCGGCGTCCGGAACTGCACACCGAACTCAGCGGCTTCCTCATCGCCGAGTTCGAGGACAACGTCCGCTACCACCTCGACGCCGGCCTGCCCGGCGGCGCCACGGACGTCGCCCTGCTGTACTTCGCCATGGTCGGCCTGCTCCTGGACGACCTCACGGTCCCCGCCATCACCGAGTCCTACGCGACCGACGACCTGATCGAGAAGCTCGTGACCCGGCTGCTGCCGGACGGGGACTAGACCGCTTACTCGAAGACGCCCGGCGCCGGGCGGATGGCGCCGACGACGCCGTCCCCGCCGCGCACCTCGACGGTCGCCAGCTCGTCCAGGACGATCCTGTCGGAGCCGTCGCGGACGCCGAGGGCGCGCAGCAGCGCGACGGTCACCGGCGTCCGGGCCCGCATCGCCCCGTCATCGATCTTGACGGTCCCGGCGCGCCCGTCGGCGAACGCGAAGGCGTCCACGCCCTCGGCCCCGCACTTGACGAGCAGCCCGGGGACGGCGTCCATCAGCTGCCGCTCCTCGCGGCGGGTGCCGGACGTCCACTGCGGGTGCGTCCGCATGGCGTCGGCGACGCGCCGCTCGTGCGTGCCCGGCTCGGCGAGCACGAGCGCCCGGAACGCCCGCGCCACCCCCGCGATGGACACGGCGAACAGCGGCGCCCCGCACCCGTCGACGCCGACCGCCGCGGCGGGCTCTCCGGCCAGCTCTTCGACGACCTCGCGGACGACGCGCTGCAACGGGTGGTCGGCGTCGAGGTAGGAGTCGGTGGGCCAGCCCGCCGCGACGCACGTGGCGAGCATCGCGGCGTGCTTGCCGGAGCAGTTCATGCGCAGCCGGGAGAGGCCGCCTCCCGTCCGGGCGACCGCCTGCTGCGTCGCGGGGTCCAGCGGCCAGCTCTCGGGGCAGCGCAGGTCGCCGGCCCCGAGCCCGGCGCTCGCGAGGATCTTCTCGACCCCCTCGACGTGGAAGTCCTCGCCGGAGTGGCTCCCGGCCGCGAGTGCGAGCAGCTCGCCGTCGAGCTCCAGGCCGCCGCGCAGCATCGCGACCGCCTGCATCGGCTTGTTCGCCGACCGCGGGAAGATCGGCGCATCGGCGTCCCCCGCCCGCACGGCGACCGTCCCGTCCGCCGCCAGCCCGATCGCCGCGCCCCGATGCCGCGACTCCACGAACCCGGAACGCTCCACCTCGACCAGCACAGGATTGACGTCCACCGCACTCCTCCATCGACACGAGGCCGGCGCCCGGGCGCAGGCGATCCCTGGACGGCCGGCCGAAGCGGCCCACCACGAAGAACAAGCCTCACCTGGAGGCGGACCCGCCCGTTTCCATGGTCAAGTACCCGGCGGATCCCATGAAAGCGGAACGACGGTCCACGAAAACGGTCGGGTTGGCCCATCCCGGCTTGACTCGCCCGGACGGGCTCCCGCAGGTCAGCGGGGTTTGGTGGCGAGGAGGGTGCGGGCTTCGGCGGGGGCCATGGGCGGGCGCTGGGCCAGGCGGGCCGCCTGGGCGGCGCGCTCCACGAGCTCGGCGTTCGCCGTGACGGGGCGGCCCTTGGCGAAGGTGACCGTGTCCTCCATGCCGACGCGCAGGTGGCCGCCCGCCGACAGGGCCGCGAACATCACCGGCAGGGACGTGCGGCCGATGCCGGTGGCCGACCATGTTGCGCCCTCCGGGAGGGCCTCGACGGCGGCCACCAGCGTGCGGGCGTCGCCGGGCATGCCGCCCGGGACGCCCATCACCAGGTCGCAGTGGACGTGCCCGCCATAGGGGAGCCCGTGCTTGTCCAGAAGGCGGTGCAGCGACGTGATGTGGCCGAGGTCGAACAGCTCGAACTCGGGGACGACCTCAAGCTCCTGGGTGCGCTCGTACAGCTCCACCATGAACGACCACGGGTTCATGAACACGTCGTCGCCGAAGTTGACCGTCCCGCAGGTGAGCGAGCACATGTCGGGTTCGGCGTCCAGGACGCGGAGGCGGTCCTCGTACGGGTCGGTGACCGCGCCGCCCGTGGACAGCTGGACGATGAGCCCCGTGCTCTCCCGCAGCGCCGTCACCGTGTCCCGCAGCCGGGCCGGGTCGAGCGTGGGCCGCGCGTCGTCGTCGCGGATGTGCACGTGGATCACGGCCGCGCCGACCGCCTCGCACTCCTTGGCCGTCTGGACCAGTTCATCCAGGGTGACGGGCAGGGCCGGGACGTCCGCCTTGGCGGACTCCGCACCCGTGGGCGCCACCGTGATGAGCGTCATTGCTCCCATGGCGGCAGAATGCATGGTCATGCGTGCTGTAGTCCAGAGGGTGAGCGAGGCGAGCGTCTCGGTGGAGGGCCGCGTCGTCGGCGCGATCGAGGGGCCGGGGCTGCTGGTCCTCGTCGGCGTGACGCACGACGACGGCCCGGAAAGCGCCCGCAGACTGGCCTCCAAGGTGTGGGGGCTGCGAATCCTGGAGGGCGAGAAGTCGTGCTCCGACCTGAACGCGCCGCTCCTCGTGGTGAGCCAATTCACTCTCTACGGGGACGCGCGGAAGGGCCGCCGCCCGTCCTGGACGGCCGCCGCGCCCGGGTCCGTCGCCGAGCCTCTGGTGGACGCGGTGGTCCGCGAGCTGCGCGAGCTGGGCGCGAAGGTGGAGACGGGCGAGTTCGGCGCGGACATGAAGGTCGCGCTCGTCAACGACGGCCCGATCACGCTGGTCCTGGAGGTCTGACCCCGCCGGTCGGCGCGGGTCAGCGGAACCCGTAGACCATGCCGACGAGCGCGGTGAGGGTCCCGGCGGAGGCGAGGATGATGAGGGCGCGGTCCTGCGGGACGAGGCGGCCGCGCACGTCGGAGGACACGACCACCACGGTCCCGGGCTCGCCCTCGTCGTGGACGGGGCCCTGCTGGAACGGGTTGCGGATCCCGGCGAGCCGCCACAGCGCGTCGTTGCGGAGCCGCTGGTGGGCCGGGCCGCAGGCGAAGAGCCGCCCACGGGTGCGCTCGGTGCAGGCGGCGCCCTTCGGCGTCAGCACCCGGCACAGGGTGGGGACGAGGGCGAACTCGTAGAGGCACCACGCCAGCAGGCCGAGCAGCGCGACGCGCCACGAGTGCTGCCACCACGCGATCCCGGCGATCGCCGCGAACAGGGCCCACCACAGCAGGGCGGACTCCCGGCGCGGCCGGCGCCGGGATCCTCCCCTCCGGGCCGCGGGCGGCTTCCCATTCCCCATCGGTAGGAATCCACCTTCCCCGGGCGGCGCTCAGTCAGAAATCGTCTTATCAGACGATATTCGCCCCGGGGGCCGGCTGCTACCCGTGTTTCGCGGGCCGCCGGCGCAGAGCGATCTGCGCGTTCGCGCCCGTCTCCGGCGACACGACGACCTCCTGCGACGCCGCGACGCCGCCCGCGAGCAGCTCGGCGTCCACCGGGACGTTCCGCTTGACCAGCGCCAGCGCGATCGGCCCCAGCTCGTGGTGCCGGGCCGCCGACCCGACGAACCCGATCGTCCGCCCGCCGGGGACCTCCACCGGGTCGCCGTGCGCGGGCAGCCGGTCGACGCTGCCGTCCAGGTGCAGGAACACCAGGCGGCGCGGGGGCCGCCCCAGGTTGTGGACGCGCGCGACGGTCTCCTGCCCCCGGTAGCAGCCCTTGTTCAGGTGGACGGCCGTCTCCACGTACCCGGCCTCGTGCGGGATCGTCCGGTGGTCGGTGTCGAGCCCGAACCGGGGGCGGTGCTCGGCGATGCGCAGCGCCTCGTACGCCCACATCCCGGCCGGCTTCAGGTCGGACGGGAACTCCCCGCGCGGGACGATCCGCGTCGTCGTCCCCGCGACGTCCGGCCAGGCGGGGCGGCCGTCGGCGGGACCGGACGGCCCGGTGACCACCATGTACGCGTCCGACACGTCGGCGACCTCGACGCGCAGCATGAACCGCATCCGGTCGAGGAACTCCACCAGCGAGGGGGCCGTGCCCGGCTCGACGTGCGCCCAGACCGCCTCGCCGTCGTCGACGAGGAAGAGGTGGTGCTCGATGTGCCCGTTCGGGCTGAGCAGCAGCGCCTCGGTCGGCTCGGACGGCTTCAGCCCGTCCAGGTGCTGGCTCAGCAGGCTGTGCAGCCAGCTCAGCCGGTCCGGCCCCGAGACGCGGACGACGCCCCGGTTGCTCCGGTCGACGAACGCCGCCCCCTCCTCCAGGGCGCGTTGCTCCCGGGCCGGGTCCCCGTAGTGCGCGGCGACCTCCTGGTCGGGCGCGTCGGCGGCGACGGCTCCGGGCGACTTCAGCAGAGGGCTCTCCATGCCGTCCAGACTATGTCGCGGGTTCCCGGATCGCGCCCCGGGCTACGCCTCGCGGCAGTCCTTGCAGCGCCCGTACACGGTGAGGTGGTGGACGTCGGTCTCGAAGCCGAAGTCGCGCGCCAGGACGTCGGCCAGGCCGGCCGCCGCGCGCGGGTCGACGTCCTCCACGGTGTGGCAGCCCCGGCAGACGAGGTGGATGTGCTCGGCCTCGGCGGCGAGATGGTAGTTCGGCGGGCCGTGCCCGAGGTGGGCGTGCTTGACGAGCCCGAGTTCCTCGAGGAGTTCGAGCGTCCGGTAGACGGTGGAGATGTTCACGCCGCGGGCGGTGCGCTGCACCTCCGTGCAGATCTCCTCGGGGGTCGCGTGCTCCAGGTTGGTGACCGCTTCGAGCACCAGCTGGCGCTGCGGGGTCACCCGGTACCCCTTCGCCCGCAGCTCCTCCTGCCACGACTCGACCATGCACCGAGTCTAAATCCCGGGCGACCGCCGCGCTCCCGGCGTCCGGTTTCAGCCCTGGGAAAACCCGCTTGCCTCGTCGCGCGGGCGTCGCATACGTTCGGTGTACGCGCGAAAGGAGGTGGTCCTAAACAATGGTTTCTTGTAGGACTCGCGAGGTGACTGTCCGCTAGTCGCCGTTCCGCCTCGGAGCCCCCGCCTCAGGGCGGGGTAGCCGGTCGCGACGGTGACCGGCGAATACCAGGCAGTTACCCGGTCCCCGGACCGATGGACCCGTCCTGTCCATCGTCCCGCCACCCGGCGGGAAGGTCCGGGGATCGTTCATGTCCGGGGGTTCTCAATGTCCGGGGGTGGCCGCCTCGGCCCCGCTCAGGAGACCTTCTTCAACTGGGCCGACAGGTGCGACTGGAGCTTCTGGCCCATCGCCGCCATGTCGTAGGCCCAGCCGAGGTCCTCGCCGATCAGCCCGTAGAGGCGGTGGCCGCCGGTGACCTCCTTGGCCGACTCCGTCCGGGCGACGACGTCGGTGTGCAGCTCCACCCGGTTGAACGCCACGTTCCCCACGTAGATCTCGACGATGCCGGTCGGGTGGGCCAGTGTCACCTCGACCTGGTGGTCGGGCCGGGGCCGCCAGTACCCCGTCTCCATGGCCAGCGGACGCCCGAGCGTGCCGTCCTCCTCGATCTTCCAGGTCCGGCTCGCGTAGACCAGGAAGGGCTTCCCGATGTGCGTGAACGAGACCTCCTGGCCGAAGTTGAACGACTCGATCGTCGGATAGCCGCCCACGCCGGCGCCTTCCCAGGTGCCGAGCAGGAACTTCAGCGGCTCAAGGTCGGGGTGCAGCTCAGGGTCCATGGGCACCGAGCGTAGCGGCGTCCGCGCCCCCTTCGCGCCCGCCGCCCGCGTCCCCGTGCGCCCCGTCCCCTCCGCTCCGGGACCGGCGTCCCTTTCCGGCGCCGGAAGACGGACCGATCATGGGAGCGTGTCGAAGCTCACCGCGCTCATGGTGGTCCCCCTGATCATCGCCGCCGGTCTGCTGGCCGTCGGCTGGGTATGGCGGATCCGGTTCCGCAACCTGCACCGCGCCGCCGAGACGGACTGCGCCGGCCTGGCCGGGGTCCCCGACGGCGTCCCGTGCCAGGTCAGCGGGACGGCCGTCGCCGTCCGGCCCGCCCCGTTCTCCGGCCGGCCCTGCGCCTGGTACAAGACGAAGGCGACGGCCCACACGAAGTCGGGCAAGCGGGTCTTCATCGACGAGACGTCGAAGACGCCCTTCTACCTGCGGGACGGGAGCGGGCACGCCGTCATCGACCCCGCCACCGCGGCCGTCGACGGCGCCGTCCGGACGATGGACGAGCGCCGCCCCTCCAACGGGGAGCTCCCCGGCGTGGAGGGAGAGGTCGCGGAGTACCGGTACGAGGAGTGGATCCTGCCGGCCGACCAGCCGCTCTACGTCCTAGGCACCGCGACCGGCGGCTCCGTCGGCAAGGACAAGGAGACCGGCCAGTACGCCATCACCACGCGGACGCGCCGCGAGTACCGGCGCCGCGCCGTGATGTTCATGGGCGTCGGGTACGGCGGCGGCGCGGCGATCGTCCTCGCGTGCGCCGCGGTCGTCGCCGTCGACCACCTCTACTTCGACTGACGCGCCCGGCCTACCTGAGCCTGCCCAGCTTGATCACGAGCAGGACGGCGGCGGCCGCCGTCAACCCGAGCACGACGACGAGGATCCCGGCGTTCACCAACCCGACCACATCGCAGGATGCTACGCGGAACACCGGACTAGAGTGCCCCCCATGGCGAGACCACTGGTCATCAAGGTGACGGCTGGCGCGGACGCCCCCGAGCGCTGCAACCAGGCGTTCACGGTCGCGGCGGCCGCCGCGGCGAGCGGGGTCCCGATCTCCCTGTGGCTGACCGGGGAGTCCGCGTGGTTCGCGCTGCCGGGGCGGGCCGCCGAGTTCTCACTGCCCCACGCCACTCCCCTGGACGACCTTCTCGGCGTCGTCCTCGCCGCGGGCCGGGTCACGCTCTGCACCCAGTGCGCCGCCCGCCGGGAGATCGGCCCGGACGACGTCCTGCCCGGCATCCGCATCGCCGGCGCCCCGACCTTCGTCGAGGAGATCACCCTCCCGGACGTCCAGGCGCTCGTGTACTGACACGAGGCGGACGTCCGGGCGCGGGCCCTCTTTGCGGGCCTTCCGCGGAAGGGCGCCGCGCAGGGCCGGCCCGACCCCCGCGACGGCGGAACCGGCGAGTCCGAGCATGAGGTCGCCGATGGTGTCGCGGTAGATCGTGACGGTCTCGGGGGTGTCGAGGATGAAGACGCCGTACTCGAAGAACTCCCACAGGATGGCGGCGATGGCGCCCAGGCCGGTGCAGGTCAGGGCCAGCGTCCACGCCCTGAGGCCGGCCCAGCGGCGCAGGGCGGTGCCGGCGGCGGCGCTCAGCAGGGCCCAGTTCCCGAAGTGGCAGGCGTCGTCGAACCAGCCGACCGTGTCGTAGAGGTCGGCGGCGTTCCCGGCGACGTCCACGACGAAGGGGGCGGTGACGAGGAGGTCGACGTCCCACGGGAAGGGCCGCCCGCGGCCGCGCAGCGCCCAGACGAGCGTGACGACCATGACGGCGGCGGGATACGCGGCCACCCGCACGCCCATCGCCTTGTCCGCGAACCGGTCCCATTCGGGGAAGGCGACCGCGAGGGCCAGCAGCGCGAGGAGGGCCGCCTTGGCGGCGAGGGCCGGCGGGCGCCAGCGGGAGGTGTCCATGGCGGAAGCATGGCCGCCCGCCGGTTCCGGCGGCATCGGCGCGGGTACTCAGGAGGGTCTGAGTACCCGGCTCCGGAGCCGCTTCGTCGCGCCCGCGGCAGGGGGCCGTGGCGGTAGAACGGCCGGAGAACGGAAATAGGACTGCCGACGCACCCCCGAGACTGGAGCCGCCGGATGGTCGACATACCCCTATGGGCCTGGGGCGCGACGATCGCACTGATCGTCGCCCTCTTCGTCTTCGACCTGCTGGTCGCCGTCCGGCGGCCGCACGCCGTGGGGCTCAGGGAGGCGACGTTCTGGTCGGTGTTCTACATCGCCGTCGCGGTCCTGTTCGGCGGGGCGGTGTGGCTCATCGCCGGGTCGACCGCGGGCACCGAGTACTTCTCCGGATGGATCGTGGAGAAGAGCCTGTCGGTCGACAACCTCTTCGTCTTCGTGATCATCATGGCGAAGTTCGCGGTGCCCCAGGAGTACCAGCAGAAGACGCTGCTGTTCGGCATCGCCGCCGCGCTGCTGCTGCGGGCCGTCCTGATCGCGATCGGCGCCGCGGCGATCAGCCTGTTCTCCTTCACCTTCCTGATCTTCGGGCTGATCCTGATCTGGACGGCGGTGCAGCTCATCCGGCACCGCAACGAGGAGCCCGACGTCGAGGACACCTTCCTGGTCCGCCGCGCCCGCCGGATCCTGCCGGTGAGCCAGGACTTCCACGGCGGGCGCATGCTCGCCCACGAGGACGGCCAGCGCGTGATGACCCCGCTGCTGGTGGTCTTCGTCGCCATCGGCAGCACGGACGTGCTGTTCGCGCTGGACTCCATCCCGGCCGTGTTCGGCGTGACCAAGGACCCGTTCCTCGTCTTCACCGCCAACGCGTTCGCCCTGCTCGGGCTGCGGGCCCTCTACTTCCTCATCGAGGGCCTGCTCGAACGCCTCGTCTACCTGTCGATCGGCCTCTCGGTGATCCTCGCGTTCATCGGGGTGAAGCTGATCCTGCAGTTCCTCCACGAGGACGTCACCAAGTCGGTCCCCGAGATCCCGACGACGCTCTCCCTGGGCGTGATCCTGGTGATCCTGCTCTTCACCACCGGGGCGAGCCTGGTCCGCGTCCATCACCACCCGGAGGAGAAGGCGAAGGCCGGTTCCCTGCGCAAGCGCCGCGAGAAGAAGCCCCGCGAGGAGGAACCGGCCGCCCGCTGACCCGGGCTCAGCCCATGCTCTTGGCGCCGTCCAGCGACTCCCGGATGATGTCGGCGTGGCCCGCGTGCTGGGCCGTCTCGGCCATGATGTGCAGGAGCACCCTGCGGGTCGACCAGTGCGTCTCGGTGTTCCACGGGGCCTTGGGCAGTTCGTGGACGGCGTCGAGGTCGGGAAGGGCCGGGATCAGTTCGTCCGTCCGGCGCGCCACCTCGGCGTAGGCGTCCAGCACACCGGCCAGGGTGTCGCCGGGCAGCATCTTGAACTCGTCGGCGCGCCGCGCGAAGTCCTCCTCGGTCATCTGGGTGAAGTCCCCCATCGCGGAGGGGCCTTCGAGGATGAAGTCCACCCAGCCCCGCTCGCAGGACGTGACGTGCTTGACGAGACCGCCCAGGCACAGCTCGCTCGCCGTGGTCCGCATCCCGGCCTGCTCGTCCGTGAGGTCCCGGGTGGTGAACCGCAGGAAGTGGCGCGCCTTGGCGAGTTCCGCCAGCAGGTCGGCCCGCTCCCCCGTCACGTTCTGTGCGTTCTTGACGTCCATGGTCTCCGCCTTCGGTCGTGTCGTTCCCCGTACACGTCCACGCTAGGAACCATGGCGGTCATGTCCTGACCTGCTTCGCACCGTCTGCCGGTATGAGATCGAGCCGGTGCGCCGCTCAGCCGAGGACGAACGGCACTCTCGCGGCGAGATCGCCCAGTTCGGCCTTCTCTTCGCCGGTCGGCGCGCGGCGGCCGGTGCCGACCAGCAGCGCGTCCCTGTCGGAGAACGAGGCGGGGAACGCGCTTCCGGCGATCTTCTCCAGCAGCGCACGCGCGGCCGCGAGGGTCCCGGCGGGCGGCTCGGGTCCCGCCGGCAGGTGCGCGACCAGGTCGAGGTGGTGCAGCGTCCACTCGACCACGTAGGCGGACAGGTAGTCGCCGACCGTCAGGACCTCGTCCTGGGTGCCGACGCGGACGGCGGGGTCGGCGAGCCGCGCCGCGCGGCCCGCGGCCTGGCCGACGTCGTCGAGGTGGAACTTGAGCAGCCGCGGCTCACCGTAGGCGGCGGCCAGCCGGGGGATCAGCGCGTCCAGCGGGTCGTCGCCGGTCGGCGGCTCGACGAGCTTCCAGTAGGTGACCGCGTCGACGGTCGGCTCGGTGTCGGCGGGCGTGGCCAGCGTGATCAGGACGTCCTGGGCGTCGATGACCAGGTGGCACACCAGGTCCCGCACGAGCCAGCCGGCGCAGCCGGACGGCCGTTCGAAGTCCTCGTCCGGCAGGCCGGCGACCGCCGCGAGCAGTGCCGTCCACGAGCGTGAGAAGTGGTCCACTTTCGGCACGGTAATGCCGGGCCGGAACGGCGGACAAGCGAATTCGGGCGCCCTAGACGGCGGTCGCCGGTGCGGCCGTCCGGGCCTCCAGGGCGCGCACGACCGCGGCCATGTCGGCGTCGCCGTGGCCCAGCGCGGCGGTCTCGCCGTAGAGGGCGTGGCACACGTCCAGCAGCGGCGAGGCGAGCCGCGCGGCGCGGGCGGCCTCCGCGATGAGGCGGTTGTTGTCCAGGACGTTGAGGATGGACGCCTGGACGGCGAAGTCGCGGTCGAGCAGCTTGCGGCCCTTGGCGCGCGACACGGTGCTGGCCATCGGACCGGCGTCGAGCACGTCCAGCAGCCGCCGCCGGTCCAGGCCGTGCCGCTCGGCGAAGTGGAACGCCTCGGCCAGCCCGGTGACCATGGTGATCAGGTACAGGTTGACGGCGAGCTTCATCTGGAGCGCCTGCGGAACCGGCCCGCAGACGAACACCTCGGCGCACATCGGGCCCATGAGGGGGCGGACCTCGTCCACCGCCGGCGCCTCCCCGGCCAGCATCGCGATGAGCTCCCCGGACTCCGCGGGCCCCCGCGAACCGGACACGGGCGCCTCGACGTACCGCCCGCCGGCGGCCCTGACGTCCGCTTCGAGGCCGTGCGAGTAGCCCGGCGAGGTCGTCCCCATGTGGACGACGACCCGGCCCCGGACGTTCGCCGCGAAAGCCGGCGTACCGCGCCCCAGAGCCGAGTCGATGGCGGGACCGTCGGCCAGCATGAGGAACACCACGCGCGTACGGCGGAAGACGTCGGCGGGGTCGTCCGCCACCGTCGCCCCCGCCGCGCGCAGGGGCTCGCACTTGGCGGCCGTGCGGTTCCAGACGACGAGGCCGGTCCCCGCCCGGACGAGGTTGAGCGCCATGGGCCGTCCCATGACACCGAGGCCGATGAAACCGACGTCCTTGTCCACCATCGCCTCCGCACCCTTGCGAGTTATGACAGTGGTCATGATAATGATCCAGGTAGATAGGGCAATAGCCTGTGAAATTTTCTTCGGAGGGTGGCCGTGGCGACCGGTGAGCGGGGTCCGCGGGAGCGGATGGTCTTCAGCGCGGCGCAGCTCATCCGCCGCGACGGCGTCACGGCGACCGGCCTGCGCGAGGTCGCCGAGCACGCCGGGGCGCCGCGCGGATCGCTGCAGCACTACTTCCCCGGCGGCAAGGAGCAGCTGGTCAACGAGGCCGTGGAGTGGGCCGGACGCTACGCGAGCGACCGCGTCGCCCGCTTCATGGCCGCCATGGCGCGCCCCACCCCGGGGCGGCTCTTCGCGGCGATGGTCCGCCAGTGGACCGACGAGTTCGAGGCGGCGGGGTTCGACCGCGGCTGCCCCGTGGCCGCCGCCACGGTCGACTGCGCGGAGTCGGTGGAGTCCACCCGCGCGGCCGCGGCCGCCGCCTTCACCGCCTGGCGGCAGCCGATCGCCCGCGAGCTGGCCGCGATGGGCGTCCCGTCCCGCAAGGCGACGGCCCTCGCGACCCTGATGGTCAGCTCCCTGGAAGGCGCCATCATCCTGGCCCGAGCCGAGCAGAGCACCCGCCCCCTGCGCACAGTTGCCCGAGAGCTGGCCCCCTTCCTCGACTCCCACATCCCCCGCTGACGGCGTTTCAGCGGTGTGCGGGAAATCCGTGGGTCCGGTCGGTGGGGCGGGCCGCTCGCCGCTGATCCTCGAGTCCGTAGGAGAATCCTCGGTATGACCACACCCGTTTGTGTCGTCCTTGGCGCCGGTCCCGGCCTGGGGCTTTCGGTGGCCCGCCGTTTCGCCCGCGAGGGTCACACCGCCGTGCTGGTCACGCACTCGGCCGACCACGCCGAGTCCCTGGCCTCGACCCTCAGGGGAGAGGGGTACGAGGCCGAGGGCGCCGGCGTGGACCTGACCGACCCGGCGGACGTCGGCAACGTGATCGGCGGCGTGGGCGAACGCCATGGGCGGATCGACGTCCTGCACTTCAACCCCAGCGCGTGGCGGGAGAAGGATCCGCTGCACCTCAGCGTCGCCGAACTCCTGGAGGACGTGGCGTTCGGGGCCGGCGCGCTGCTGCCCGCCGCCCAGGCCGCGCGGCCGTTCATGCGGTCGGGCGCCCGTGTGCTCGTCACCGGGTCGGCGGCGGCGGACCACCCCGCGCACAGGGCCGCGTCGCTCGGTGTGCAGAAGGCCGCCGTGCGGAATCTCGTCACCAGCCTCGACGCCACCCTGGCGCCCGACGGCATCCGCGCGGTCGCGGTGCAGGTCAACGGCGTGCTCGCCAAGGAGGGGCCCTTCTCGCCGCCCCCGATCGCCGACGCCATGTGGCAGGCCGTCACCCGTCCCGACGATGACTGGACACCGCACGTTCCCTACGACGGCTGACGGGCCTCACCGCCCTGCGGTGATCCTCAGGCTCCGGAAAGGCCGGACAGGTCGCGGCTGACGACCGTGTTGCGGTCGGTGGGGCGGTTTCCGAGCGACAGCTGGGGCCATTGGCCGGAGAGTTCCTGGCGGCTGCGCTCGCTCCAGGCGCGGGCCTCGTCGGCGCGGGTCTTGTAGAAGTTCAGGGCGTAGCCGCCGGTGTGGACGCGCAGCAGCGTGAAACCGCCCGGGTACTCCTTCACCGCCCCGACCTCCTGCTGGACGACCCGGGGAGCGAGCGGGAACACGGACCGCTGGTTGCGGTGGGTGTGGCCCGCGTGGTGGAGGAACACGCCGGGCGCCCGGTTGTAGGCGGTGAGGATCCGCAGGGACTGGCCCGCGTCGAGGGAGTGGGCGCCGGTGACGGAGAGCGGGTCGTTCTCCGTGAAGAGCGGGTGGTGGCCGAAGACGAGGGTGGGGCGCTCGGGCTCCTTCCTCAGCTCCGCCTCGAACCAGGCGTGCTGCTCGGCGGAGAGGCCGCCGGAGTCGCCGCCGTCGCCCGGCTTGTCGTAGGTGTCGAGGCCGATCACGCGCAGGCCCCGCAGGTCGTGGGAGAAGTACGTCCGCCCGGACGGGGAGAAGGCGTCCTTGAAGCAGTCGTTGCCCTGGTGCTCGCCGGGGCTGCACTCGCCGTACCGCTCCCCGGAATGGGCGCGGTCATGGTTGCCGCGGGCGATCAGGTAGTCGCCGCCCAGGGTCCCGAAGGTGTCGAGGATGCTCTTGGCGCTCGCGAGGTCGGCGGGCGCCGCCTCGCTCGATATGTCCCCGGCGGCGAGCAGGTACTCGGCGCCCCTGGCCCGCGCGTCGGCGATCAGGGCCTTCGCCATCACCTCGGGATACGGCGGGTGGCCGGGCACCTGCTCGATGCCCTTGATCCAGGGAAGCTGGCCCACCAGCCCGGCCACGGTCTCGCCCAGGTGGAGGTCGTTGCAGAGGGCGACGGAGAAGAGGTGGCGGCCCGGGGGCGGTTGCGGGGTCGTGAACGCGAAGACGTCCCCGTAGGGAGTGCCCGCCGCCTGACCTGCGGCCAGCCAGGTGGGGGCGGCGTCCCGTCCTCGGGAGCGGGCCCTGTAGTAATACGTGCGGCCCGGCTCCAGATCGGTCAGCTCGACGTAGTGGTACGGGGTGCCGGACGGTCCATGGGCGACGCGGTCGAGGCGCGACGGGTGCGTCCCGTAGAGGACCTCGGCGTCGGACGGCGCGGGCTGCATCCGCCCCAGGCCGTCGTCCGTCCCCGGGACGCCCGTGTACCAGGTGAGGACGGCCGTCGTCTCAGTGACGGTGACCAGTTCGAGGTTCACCGGCTGGACGTCGTCCGAAGCGCGCGCGGGCGACGGCTCGACGGTGGGAAGGAGCGAGGCGCCCGCGACGACGGCACTCCAGCGCAGGAGCGCCCGGCGGGAAGGCCGGCAGCAGATCACGATCGCTACGGTGGCAGCGCCCGGTCCCCCGCACCAGACCCAAACGGACAAGGCCCGATGAACCCGGCCGTCGAGTGGCGAGCCACCCGGAAACGGCCGGGTCGCTTCGGCCTGTGAACGCGGGGTCAGCCCATGACCGCCTGGAGGCGCTCCTCGCGCAGGCGCCCGGCCCACGAGTCGTCCAGCGGCGGCAGCTCCCTGCCGACGGCCCAGGTGAGAAGCAGGTCGGCGAGGCCGGGGTTGCGGACGAGCGCCGGGCCGTGCATGTAGGTGCCGAGGACCCGGCCGCTGTAGGCGCCCTCGAAGCCGTTCCCGTCGCCGTTGCCGATGCCGTGCACCACCTTCGCGAACGGGCGCGCGTTCGGGCCGATCTGCGTGACGCCCTGGTGGTTCTCGAAGCCGGTGATGCGCGGGACGTTCAGCTCCGCCGCGACGTCGCCGACGATCTCGCCGACCGCGCGCTGCTCGCCGCGGCCCGAGCGGATGTCGAGCAGGCCGAGGCCCGGCACGGGCTGGCCCTCCTCGCCGCCGAACTCGTGGCCGAGCAGTTGGTAGCCCGCGCAGACCGCGAACACGACCGCGCCGGACTGGACGGCCCGCGCGAGGCCGCCGTCGCCCCGCAGCCGCTGCGCCGCGAGGATCTGCGGCCGGTCCTCGCCGCCGCCGAGCAGGTAGATGTCGCCGTCGGCGGGGACGTGCTCGTCCGACCGGAGGCTGACGGTCTCGGTGGGGATGCCGCGCAGCGCCGCGCGCCGCTCCAGGACGATCGTGTTGCCCTGGTCGCCGTAGGTGCTGAGCAGGTCCGGGTAGATCCAGACGATTTTGATGCGGTCAGACGACACGGCCGTACCTCGTTCGGATGGTCTGGAAGGCGGTGTAGTTGGCGATCACGTCCAGGTGCCCGGGCGGGACGGCCATGACCGCCTGGTCGATGTCGTCCACCACCGTGAAGGAGACCTCGGCGGCCTCCAGCCGGGCGGCGAGGTCGATGCGGCGCTCGCCGGTGACCCAGACGGGGCGGCCCCGCAGGATGCGGTAGTCGACGTCCCACAGCCAGGACGTGTCGCGGCCGTCGGGGCCCTGCGCGTTGATCGACAGCGCGACCGGGCCGGGCGCGGGCTGCAGGACGTCGAACGCCTCCAGCCATCCGGCGGGGTTCTTCGACAGCAGCAGCCGGATCGAGCGGCCCTGGTGCTCGACCGTCGTGTAGCGCCCGGCGACGGAGGTGACCTGCGACAGCAGCGGCAGGGCCTGCTCGGGCGGGACGCCGAACTGCGCCACGACCGCGAGGGCGATCAGCGCGTTCGAGCGGTTCGCGCGGCCGGGCAGGGACAGCCCGGTGAGGGAGTACGCCCGGCCGTCCGGGGCGGTGATCGTGTCGCCCTTCAGCGCCCAGTCGGGGCGGGGGCGGGAGAAGTGGCACTGCCGGCAGCGCCAGTCGCTGTCCTCGTCGGTGTCCTGCCGGTCGAGGGGGCCACCGCACTCGGGGCAGCACCAGGAGTCCTCGCGCCAGTGCTGGCCCGCGGCGACCCACGTGACGCTCTTGGCGGTGGACGCGCCCCAGGTGACCAGCGGGTCGTCGCAGTTGGCGATGACGTGGCTGGTCGGGGACGCCTCCAGCGCGCGCCGCCACTTGCCGGCCAGCAGCCAGATCTCGGCGGCGCGGTCCATCTGGTCGCGGCTGAGGTTCATCAGCGCGACGACGTTCGCCCCGGTCTCCTTCAGGACCATCGGGACGTACTTCTCGTCGCACTCCAGCACGCCGTAGCGGGCGGACGGCGCGGACGCCAGCGCCGACACGTGCCCGGTCGGCATGTTGGCGCCGAACGCGTTGGTGGCGACCTCGCCGAGCGGCGTCATCGCCGAGGTGATCAGCCGGGTCGTCGTCGTCTTGCCGTTGGTGGCGCTGACGAGGACGAGCTTGCGGTCCTTGGCGAGCCTGGTCAGCAGCTCCGGGTCGAGCCGGAGGCCGACCCGGCCGCCGATCACCGAGCCGTCCCCGCGGCCCGCCATTCGGGACATCTTGGCGGCCGTACGACCGAGCGCGACGGCCAGCTGCGAACGCAGCGGAAGATCGCTCATGGACTCCGTCTTCTCTGGATGCGCCGGGAAACCGCTCCGAGCCTAGCCGTTGAGTGGGGCTTTCGCGGCGCGCCGGGCGGTTCGGGGGACGCGCTCCCCACCACCCGTGCACAATGTGAGGAGCATCACAGGGATGGCGGTAAACCACTGGCGGCAATCTTGACCAGTACCGACATGTCGTGATTGCGTGCGACCTCCGACTGCGGTGTGCCGGATTCCCAACCACGCGTCCAAGAACGGCATCACCCACTACTTTTGTCGGGAGCCCCGCTGATGATCGCGGGGAGCGGTGCCCGCCCCGGGCGGCGGGCCTGGATCGCAAGCGTGGGCAAGCGGCTATAAGGCGAGGTCTGAGCGATGCAGTGTCCGACGTGCGGGAATGACACGCCTGGGACGCTCGGCAAGTGTTCGCACTGCGAGGCGCCGATCGACGTGTACTCGGTCGGGCCCGCCGTCACGCTGGCGGCCCCGGTCGCGGAGGCTCCCGCGGCGGGGGGCGCCGAGGCGCTCGGCGACCGGACGATGATGGTGCCGCCGCCCACGCCGTCCTGGGCCCCGAGCCCGCAGCCGCCCGCGGCGCCCGACCTGGGGATGCAGCCCGGCCCGCAGGGCATGCCCCAGACCGGCCCGCAGGGCATGCCCGACCCCGGTCCGCTGGGCGCCCCCGAGCCTCCGGCGCAGCCGCCGCTCCAGCTTTACGCCGAGCCGCCGGCGACCGCGTCGGCTCCGACGCCCGCCGTCGCGTCCCCGCTGCCGTCCCCCGGCCCCGAGGACACCGCGGCCTGGACGTTCGATCCCAACGAGGACGACGACGCGTCCGGCGGCTTCAGCACCCCGCCCCCGCCGCCCGCGTGGGCGGGCGGGCAGCAGGCTCCGCCCGCGAACGACCCCGCCCCGCCCGCCGCGGGCGGGTCGAACCCGTTCGGGCTCCAGGAGCAGGCCCCGCCGACGGAGTCGATCGTCCCGGACTCGTGGTTCGCGCAGCCGCGCAAGCCCGAGGGCGACGCCGACGCCACGCAGGTATGGGGGCAGCAGCCGCCCGGCGCCGCCCAGCCTCCGGCCTTCCCTGACCCCGAGGCGACGCAGCTCGCCCCCGGCCCGGGAGCGGCTCTCGCCATGCCCGGCGACCAGGGCTTCGGCGGAGACTTCGACCAGACGCGGATGGACCCCGGCTACCCCATGGGCGGCCCTGCCCCGATGGGCGGCATGGGCGGCGTGGGCCCGGGGCCGATGCAGCAGGGGCCCATGCAGCCGGGCCCGATGCAGCAGGGCCCGATGGGCCCCGGGATGCAGCCCATGGGCCCGATGGGTCCGGGCGACCCCGCGTTCGGCGGATACCCGCCGGGCCAGTTCCCGCAGGGCCAGGGGCAGGGCAAGAGCGGGACGAGCAAGCCGCTGATCGCCGCCGTCGCCGCGCTCGTCACCGTCGCGGTCGGCACCGTCGCGTTCGTCGTGTGGCCGTCCGGCGACGACTCGCCGTCGGGCCCGGGCCCGTCCCCGGCGGCGTCCCAGAAGCAGGTCGCGCAGAAGAACGCGATCCCGCCCGAGATGAAGCAGCAGGCCGCGGCCCTCAACGGGATCCTGAACGACAGCGTCGACACCCGCCGGATCCTCGCCGGGGCGCTCGGCCGGGCCGGCAAGTGCAAGACGCTGCCGCAGGCGATCCAGGGGTTCCAGACGGTCGCGCAGCGCCGCACGAACCAGATGCGCCGCACGCAGGGCCTCAAGGTCGACAAGCTGGCGAACGGGGAGCGGCTGCGCAGCTCGCTGAACCAGGCGCTGGGGGCGTCCCTCCAGGTCGACCAGGTGCTGCTCCAGTGGGCGCAGGCGAACCAGCGCAAGTGCAAGGGCAAGCCGCGCCCGAGCGCCGCGCAGGTTCCCGGACGGGCGGCCGCCGAGCGGCGCGCGACGCTGGCGAAGAGGCAGTTCGTCGTCCTGTGGAACCCGGTCGCGAAGAAGACCGATCAGCCGCAGCGTAGCTGGAAACGGGTGTAACGGTCGGTCACGCAGTATTGTCTGACCGTTCGTTCTCACGGGGCAGGGGGCCGTCATGCGGTGTCCGAATTGCGGAACCGACTCCGCTTCGTCGTCGCCCAGTTGCGTGCGTTGCGGAGCGCCCCTCGACGCCCCGCCGGGCGCCGACGCGACCGTCCAGGACCACACGTCCCGCGACCCGTTCGGCGCCCCGCCGAGCGCGGACGACGCGACCACCCAGGACGAGACCCTCCGCGCCCCCTACGGCGGCGCCCCGTTCGGTGGCGCCCCCGCGGGAGAGGGGCCACCGGGCGGGAGTCCCAGCAGCGGCGCTCCAGCGGGCGGCGGCGTCTTCGGCGGTGCCTCGCCGGGTGGGTATTCGGCGGGCGGGGGGCTTCCGGGGGAAAGCCCGGCGGCGGGGGGTGTGCCCGTTCCGCGCGAGCCGGTGCCGCCGCCGTGGGAAGGCCAGAACCCCGTCCAGTGGGAGGCGCAGCCCGACCACACGCTCCACATGCCGCCCGCCGAGGAGCGGACCACCCACCTCTCTCCCGAACCGTGGGCCGACCCTTGGGCCGAGCCCGCCATCTGGCAGCCGCCGGCGCCGCCGAAGCGCAGCACGCTGCCCTACTTCCTGGGCGCGGCGGGTGTCGTCCTGCTCATCGGGCTGGCGCTGGGCATCGTGTTCTGGCCGAGCGGGTCGGACTCTTCGCCGCCCGCGGCTTCCGGGCCGTCCACGGGGCAGAGCCAGGGCGTGGCGTCCGCGTCCGACAGCCCCTCGAGCGGCGGCGACCTCGACGCGCAGGCGGCCGCCGTGAACGGCCTGCTGGACGACATGGGCGGCACCCGCTCCGAGCTCGGCACCGTCGTCACCCAGGGCTGCCCCGTCGACGGCGTGCGGCGCGTCCTCGACCAGCGCCGCGGCCAGCTGGCGAAGGCGCGGGGCCTGGAGGTGGGCGCGCTCCTCAACGGCGAGGAGATGAAGGCCGCGCTCGTCCGCGCCCTCGAAGCGTCGACGGAGTCGAACCAGCGCTACCTGGCCGCCGCGCCCGGCTGCCCGTCCGAGGGCGAGGTCGCCGACGTCAACCAGCGCGCCAGCTCCGCCAAGAGCGAGTTCATCGGCTACTGGAACCCGGTCGCGGAGAAGGCGGGCCTCCCCGCCCGCGGCGAGAGCGACATCTGAGTCACTCGGACTGCGGGTTGAGGAAGGGAAGACCCTTGTCCGGGTCCTCGAACGGTGTGATGAAGCGGTCGTACCAGCTCAGGACGGGCTCCAGCCATGCGGTGACGCGCATCGTCCCGGCGACGTGCTCGATCTGCTCGTCCTCGTCGAGGCCGAGGGCGACGACGGCCAGGTCCCGGAAGAAGCCCGCCTGGTCGTCGTCGCCGTAGAGGGCGGTCCCGGCGATGGGGCGGTTGCGTTCCAGCTCCATCGACAGCGGGTGGCGGCGCAGGGCGCGGAGCCGGTGGCCGAGCTTGGCGTCCGGCTGCTGCTTGAGGCCGGGCAGCTGGTAGTCCAGCGGCGGCGCGGGGGCGTGCTTGTCAGGCGCGCTGCCGCCGTAGGGGAACAGCCTGTCTAGCTCGTGCAGCCACCTGACCTGCGGAACCACCCAGTGCGGCCCGGGGGCCGCGCCCGGCGCGCCGCCGCCGAGCAGGCGCTGCGCGGCCTCGGCGGCCGCGGCGGTGAGGTCGGACGGCGGGTAGGCGGTGCGCAGCCCCCGCGACCGCCGGGTCACCGCCCGTTCGAGGACGGTCGCCAGCGCGCACTCGCGGAGCCGCGGCGTGAGCCGCGACCAGGAACGCGCCAGTTCCGGCGGGACGGCCGGGACCGGGCGGTTCACCACATGCGCCAGGACGAGCGTGTCGGCCCACAGGCGCAGCCACGCCCAGTCGGCATGGCCCGCGATCAGGTCCGCCTCGCGCAGCTCGTACAGGGTGCAGGCGCGCCCCGACCGGCACTCGCACCCGCAGGCGGCCGAGCGCCGCCCGTCCACGGGCGGTGGCGGGCCGGGCAGCTCCGCCTCGCGCCCCTCCCCCAGCGGCACCCGCACGCGCAGGGGGCGGTCCATGCCGTCCGCGAACACGGCGGCGACGCCCGGACGCAGCGACACCACCTCGCGTGACTGGTCTCCGTCCAGGTTCATCGCCGCGCCGACCTGGTGCCGGTCGTCGAACGCGGGCAGCCGGTGCACGACCTTCAGCGCGGTGTTCTTGATGACGTCCGGCACGAGCTTCGTCGGGATCTGCTCGGCGACGATGATGCCCTCGCCGTACGCGCGGATCTCGGCGAGCATCCCGGCGAACAGCTCGACGGCGTGGGAGCTGCCCCGCTCCGGCCCGCGGTTGCGCAGCAGCCGGTGCGCCTCCTCGATCACGATGACGTGCCGCAGCGCGGCGCCCGAGGCGCGGTCGCGCTTGCGCTCGCGCATCCGCAGGTGCTCGACGATGCGGATGATGAGCGTCCCCATGAGGAACGCCTTGTCCTCGTCGTTCGCGACGTCCTCGATGGCGAGCACGATGTTGTCGCGGAGCATCCCGCCGATGTCGGCCGGGTGGCCGCCCTCGAAGAACCGTCCGGCCGACCCGATGCGCAGCGACCGCAGCCGGACGTCCACGAACCCCTGGACGTCGGCCATCAGCTCGCGCCCGTAGCCCACGTCCTGGATGACCTGGAGCGCCGCGTTCTGCAACTGCTCCAGCGTCGGCACGGCGGGCTCGATGAGCGACCCGGGCACGCCCCCGCCCGTCACCACGTCCCACCCGTTGTTCTCGTAGACGCGCTGGAGCGCCTGCGCCATGATCTGCGGGAACGGCTCCTCGGCGTCGAACGCGGCCTGGAACAGCGCCCGCACCATGTCGATGTGCGCCTGGACGGGATAGCCGGGCTCCGGCGCGAGCGGGTTCACCGACAGCGGCACCGAGTCCGGGTCCGAGGGGTTGACGACCGTGACCGGCCCGCCGAGGTCCTGGATGCGGCCCGCCATCGCCGCGTACTCCGACTTCGCCGGCTCGATCGCGAGCCACGGCACGCCGGCCCGGGTGAGCTGCTCCAGCAGGTGCCGGACGGTCTGCGACTTGCCCGCACCCGTCGCGCCCGTGACGAACACGTGCCGGTTGATGGTCGAGCGCGGCACGGTGAACCGCCCGACCTCGCGGTCCTGGCCGTCCAGGATGGCGCCGAGCTCGATCTGCGCCTCCCCGCTCGCCGGCGCGGTCTCGGACGTCACGTCGAAGTAGCCGGCGTCCAGCACCCGCAGGCCGGGCACCTCCCGCCGCGGCAGCCCCGCCAGCGCCGCGAGCGCCCCCGCCGTCGCGACGAACGGGAACCGCTGCTCCGGCTCGGCCGCCGCCCGCACCGGTGCGGGCGCCGCCCCCGGTGCCAGCATCTCCGCGAACGTCCCGCTCCCCTGCCCCGACCGCAGCCGGTACGGATGGTGCCCCAGCTCCATCGACCCGACCAGGACGGGCGCGATCTGGCCCAGCTCCGCCTGCGACGCCGCCCCCGCGACCACCCGGACCTGCCAGAGCCCGGCCTCGCGGAACGCGTCCAGCTCGGCGAGCCGCCGATCGGCCCGCGCGACGGCGAGCCGAGCGTGCTCGTCCTCACCCCGCCGCAGCATCCGCAACTCGTGGTGCAGCTCGCGCATCTCGGTGTCGATCAGGCGCTCGTCGCACGGATCGGCGACCACGAACCACCCGAACGGCCGCTCCATCAACGTCACGAGCGTCGCCTCGAACAGCCCCGGGCCACCACCGGACCCCTGTGGCGCGAGCCGTCCGGGACACCGCGTCCACGCCATCCGCTCGGCCTGCCGCAACCACCCGTCCCCGATCGGCACACCCCGAGCACCACTCGGAAACAGCAGCCCGTGCGTCTCGGCCCCGGCCTCAGGCGCCCCGATCGGCCCCGCATTGGTGATCAGCTCCAGCGGCGCCCCGCCCCCCGCCGACAACCACCCGACGACGAACGGCCTCCCAAGCCGCGCCGCCGACAACGCCGCAGGCAGCACACTCACGAAGTCCCACTCCGCAGACCCCTCCCGCTGCGGCGCCGGAATCGCCTGAATCCGATACCAGGGCCCCGGCAACACGAACGGCCTCCCCTGCATGGTGACCGGCGGCCCACCCTGCTGAACCCCACCACCCCACCCGTGGGGCGGCCGACCAGGACCAGAAGAACCAGGGGGCATAGTCACCCCAGCATCCTTACGCGCCACCGACCCCCACGCCAATGCCCTTCCAGGAAGACCACCGACCCGGGATCAGCCGTCCCGCCCTGAACGTCCGGCGCTCCCCGCACGGGCGGACGCCCTCCGCCGCCAGATCGCCGAGCACGCCATAACGACCGGGAGCGGCACCAGGACAAGACTCGGCGGCCCCGTGTTGACGACGACCGCCATCACCACGAACGCCGCCGCCGCAGGCAGCGGCGGATAAAGGCGCAGAAACGATCCGCTCCGGAGGACCTGCCCGAAAGTCTCCCGCCGCTCCGAATCCTGTCGTTGAGGCAGGTCCCCACGGCGAACGGCGACCTGCAGTCCGGCCCCCAATGCCACCACGCCGAGCGCCCACCCGACGAACGCCGGAGACCCGTACAACACCACGCCGCCCCCGAGAAGCGCCACAGTGACGACCAGCCCTACGACCAGCAGGAGCGCTCGCATCAAACCTCCGCCGACGCCAGGCCGGCCTTTTCCAGAAGCCTCATCCAACGGTCCCGGTGCCGGCCCCTCCGATCACGGCGTCCGACGGCACGCGGCCCGAGGACGGATGCGATGAGCTGGGGATACCCTTCTCCCAGAACGTGGAAGTCGAAGAACGTGACGATGTCGGGCGACAGTTCCGCGGTCTCGACCATTTCGACGTCAATGTGCTTGTAGGCGAAGACGTAGTCGTCCCCGTCACAGAAGTAGACATCCCCCTCCTGCAAGTCGAGGTAAATGCCGCTGCCGCACTCGATATCCGCAGGGGCGCCGTAGCGTTCACACCCGATCGAAAGAGGATTGCCCAGCGGGCAGTTCGGATCGATGTGGCGGTCGCTCCAGGCCTGCGGGCCGACGATCGCAGAGGGCTGCTGGAAGCGGAAGTAGTCTCCACCCAGCCGACGGAACAGACCGAACGTCTCCGTCACCCCCACCGGGAGCACGGGGATGGGTTCCAACTCCTCCGGCTCCTCGATGATGGCGCCGTAGCCGTGCTCGGCCTCCACGCGCTTGAGCAGATCCAGCTTCGCCTTGATGCCGGCCAGCCTCCTGCCGCGCTCCCCGTCCATCGAGACAACCTTTTCCGTCGCCGAAGGCTCGTGCGGTGGCATCCTCTCACCCTCCGCCAGCGGCCCACCCTGCGGCACCCCGCCGCCCCACTCGAGGGGCGGCATGCCAGCACCAGAAGAACCAGGAGGCGTAGTCACCCCAGCATCCTTCCGCGCCCACCCCCAGGCGACGACCAGTACATCCTGCGCGGCGCAGACACTGACGCCGCCTGACTCACTTCTCCCGCTGCCGGTCCTGAGCCGCCCCTGGGAGGTGCCGGAGGAGCCGACTTCACAGCGTGATCAGTCGACGTACGGAACCAGGGCTTCCATAAATTGATCGAACGAAGGAGCAAGAAGAGTGAGATTGCTCCATACCGGCTCTTCATCACCCTCCAGTTCATGGTCCCAAAAAAATACTTCGCCCTTTCTATCTCCTTTCACTCTTATCAGAATTAGGTTCCCTCCGACCGCTTCGGCTATCGGAAGCAACTCCCCAGGATATCTTCCACTATACATTCCAAGGAACTCATCCATGGAATCAGCCATCCCACTTCCGACCGACAGGAAGGACTGAACTGCGATACCGATTTCCTCCCCCTCAGGGGTGGCCAGATCATTGTCGCGCACACGACCGCCATTTCGCCGGAGCAGGAAGTTTCGGTAGTCGGATGGCAACGCCACGCCAAGTCGCCGCTCCAACTCGTTCAGCTCGCGAACGCTGACCGGAACCCCTTCACTCGCGAATTCAACGCTCATTTCCCTCACCACCCATTCAGCATGACAGATACTCCAGACTCACCACCGGCGGCGCCAACTAGCAAAAGGCTCCAACTGCACAAGAAAGGGATCCACGATCTGAAGCGAACTCAGAAAGTTGCCAACCAGCCCCGCCAAAAGCGCCTCAAACGCAAAGCGCTCTACGACTTCCACCTCCGGCACAGGCCTCCATTCCGTCTTCGACCTGCATCGAATCTTCACTTTCTCAGGATCCGGGCAGAACGCAAGCACCCGCTCCACCCCCTGAGAATACAGCCATAGCTCATACTCTTCGTTAACTGCAAGCGCATCCATGAGCGGAGGTACCTGCTCAATGAAGATAGGTAGATCATAATTCACGTCAAGGTTCCAGTCATCTTGTCCGAACCCGCCGACATGGAACTGCGCACCTGCCTCCGCAAGGAGATTGCACCCATGCATGATGAGTACGTCTGGGCAATCCATCTCTTCTGGCACTACCTGCGAAGGGCCGAATATCACGCCACTCACCGGTCCCTCCAAAATGAGATGAAACGTCAATATTTACAAACTCCGATTCTTCTATCAAGAGAATGGCCCAGCACAGGATAGGCGGTCTTGATCAGCCTCCGCAGAGCTTTCCCCGAGGCCGTGGTCACCCCAGCATCCTTACGCGTCCCCACCCCCGAGGCAATGCCCGTTCAGGACGACCGCCTACCGAGCCCGGTCCTCCGGCCGGTTGCGAACGGAAGGCAAGATCAGCCTGCCTGTTGAGAGATAGGCCGCCACTTCATGTTTGCCTCCGCAGAAAAGATCCTCTGCCACCAAAGCACATGCCAGACCCCACCGCTGGGCCTTCATGAGGGGTCGAGGACGGCGAAGACTACCTTGCCGGCGTTGTCGGCCAGGGGACGTATGCCCCAGCAGCGGGCGAATTGGTCGACGATGAACAGGCCCCGGCCCGCTTCGCTGATCGTGTCGGTCTCCTGCATGCGCGGCAGGTCATACGTCGCGTCCTGGACCTCCAGCCAGAGTGCACCGTCGTCGGTGCGGCCGATGCGGAAGGTCACGTCGTCGTCGGACGCGGAGGCGTAGCGGAGAGCGTTGGTGACCAGTTCGCTTGCCACCAGGCAGGGGACGAAGTCGTCCATGTCCCATTGGCCGGTGACCAGACGCACGAACCGCCGTACCTCGGCGACGACCTTGAGGTCGTTCTTCACCACCAACTCGTTCTCGTGACGCCCCGCCTCGCCCATGATCCTTCTCCTCACCGTGTGTGATGAACTCCACACATTGAGCCACTATCCGGGCTATGATTTGGCTTACCAAGTCCTACTGGTAGGCCTTGGGAAGCGCGTGATCCTTTTTGGCAGCTTCCTTCGAGAGGTAAGAGCCATGCCCCCACGGCGTCAGCGCCCCCGTGAATCCCCCGCCTTAATCGCTTTCGGCCGCCAGATGCGCCGGATGCGCGAGGCCAAAGGGGCCAAGCAAGAGACCATCGCGCAACTGACAACGATGAGCGGCGCCCAGATCAGCCGAATCGAGAACGGGAAGAGGCGAGCGACCCGCTCCTTCGTGGAGATCGTGGATGATCACCTTGATGCTGGTGGTGCGCTCATTAACCTCTGGGAAGACCTGAACAAGGACGGCCACCCCGTCCCGATCTGGTTCGACTGGCCCAAGATCGAAGCAGACGCGGCGATGCTGGTCTCCTGGGAGCCCATGCTGATCGCTGGCCTCGCCCAGACCCCGGCTTACGCATCGGCTCTCCTGAAGGGGGCCGAGGAGGCTGTGAAGGCCAGGCTCAGCCGTCAAGACATCCTTACTCGGGACGAGGACAAGGCTTCACCGATCCTGGTCCTTCTGATCGATGAACAGGCGCTTCACCGGTTCGTCGGCAGTACCGAGACGATGAGGGAACAGCTTGAGCACCTCATCGAGATAAGCACGTTGCCGAATGTCACGATTCAAGTAGTGTTGGCAAACGGCGAGCATGATGGCAACTCGGGAGGCTTCATGGTCGCGACGATGGAGGACCGGAGCGAGATCGCGTACGTCGAGACGGCAATACGAGCCATCACGACGGACGCTCCCGCGGACTTGTCCGTCCTGGCTCGGACCCTTGTCGCCCTTCGTTCTCGTGCACTCACGGAAGAGATGTCCCGCGAGCTGATCAGGAAGGTCATCGCAGAAAAATGGACCTGACAAACGCCAAGTGGCGCAAGAGCACCTACACGACGTCCAACGGCGGCAACTGCGTCGAGCTGGCGGACGCGGCCGGAGCGGTGGCGGTGCGGGACAGCAAGGACCCGGACGGGCCCGTCCTTCTGCTGAGCCGCACGGCCCTGCGCACCGCCGTGAACTCCACTCCCACCACCCGCTGAGCCAACCCCCGACCGTCCCGTCACGGAAGACACGCCACGCGGCCTGATGAGAAAGGTCATTCAGGAGAGATGGACCTGACGAACGCGAAGTGGCGGAAGAGCAGCTACACCGGCTCCAACGGTGGCAACTGCGTCGAGTTGGCGGACGCGGACGGGGCGGTGGCGGTGCGGGACAGCAAGGACCCGGACGGGCCCGTCCTGCTGCTGAGGCGCGCGGCCCTGCGTACCGCCGTGGAGTCCGCACTCGTGACCCGCTGACCCACCGCGGCCGTCTTCAGGACGGGGGGTCGGCTTTGTGGCGGCCGTTGGGTTTCAGGGGTGGGACTATGCGGGGCGGGCGAGAGCCTGCGCCTCTGGGGAGGGCGTGGCGGGCCTTGGGGAGGCGTGCCGCCGCGGCCTCGGGTGGTTTCGGGGGCTCGGGCGGGTCTGCCTCGGGCTGTTCCGGGGTCTGGGCCTGCTCGCGGAGGTACTCCTCGAACTCCATCGAGTGGGCGGTCGGCAGGGTGATGATGCCCGGGTTCGCGTCCACCAGGAGGGTGCGGCGGCCCGTGGCGCCCGAGTGGGTGAAGACCATGGCGGTCGGCGGGAGCTCCTGGAGCTGCGGGGGCTCGATGAGGAGTTCGCGGAAGCGCTGCTTGTCGGGACGGCGGCGGGCGGCGACCGTGCGGCCCCAGGCGGTCGCGGAGCTGATGCCCTCCACCAGGACGGAGTCGTCGGCGGCGGGAGCCGGCAGCGGCGACCAGACGGGGTCGGTGAGGCCGTCGCCGCGCGGGCGGGCGTAGGCGACCGTGCTGGCGTAGGTCTCCCCCGCGACGTCGAACAGGGTCTCGGCGGCCGAATCGGTGATCTCGGCGACGAGCAGCGGCTGCCCGGCGCCGATGTGCTCGGCGGCGACGCGGGCGTCCTCGGGGTTGCCGAGACGCATGAAGCCCACGGCGGCGTGACCGCGACGGCCCAGGCGCTCGCGGACGTGGCCGGGGATCGACCGGTACATCAGGACGAGCCCGGTACCGGTGGCCTCGCAGGCGTCGATGAGGCGGTCCAGGACGTCCCCGCGCAGCTTCTCGGCGCCGCACAGGAAGAGCGTGTGGTCCCAGCGGCCGCCGGGCGGGGCCTCCCGGATCCGGTGGGTGAGGGCGGTCGTCACGTAGGTACCGAGGATGCGGTTGGTGAGGACGCCCGCGCGCCGGTCCATCGACACGACGTGGAGCCGGGAGGGTGGCAGCCGGACGGGTTCCGTGGCGAGCTTCTCCAGCTTGCGGAGCTGCGCCTCCAAGGCCCATGCGCGGCGGACGACGATGCGGTCGGTTGCGTCGCGTCCGAAGAGTGTCGCGATGCGCTCGTGCTGCTCGTCGGTGAGGAGGCCCTTGCGCAGGTCGTCGCGGGGGTCGCCGACCTGGGCGAGGACGCGCAGGGCGGCGGTGATCCGGGGGATCGTGGTGTCGGGGCCGAGGACCTCGATGAGCCGTTCCAGGATGGAGTTGTCGAACGACAAGTCGCGGGTGCCGCCCTCCTCCTCGCCCGCGCTGACCACCAGCGACAGCACGTCGGCGAGGGCCTCGGGGTTCAGGCCGCGGGTGGCGTCCAGGCGCGGCAGGTCCGCGGGCAGAACCCAGACGAGCGGGTCGTCGCCGCGGTCGGCCGCGAGCCGGAGGAGGTCGTGCGCGACCGCACCTTCGGACAGGTCGATGACGGTCAGCCGCGCGCCCACCGCCAGCCTGGCCGCGCCCATCGTCGTGACGGCCGCGGACCAGCCGGCGAGCGTGCCGCCCACGATGTCCACCCGGTCGACGCCGGGCGGGACGGCCACCGGGTACCACTCGCGCTGGCTCTCGTACGCCGAGTGGCGGCGCTCCCACTCGGCCCGCTCCTTGGCGTAGGCCTTCTCGGCGGCGTCGCGCGCCCGGTCGCGTGCGGCCCGCTCGCGCGCCTCGGCGTCGCGCTCCTGGGCGAGCCTTTCGCGGACGCCCCGCTCGTCCCGCCACAGCCCGCCGCCGGTGATGGCGAGGACGACGCAGCACGCCAGCAGCGCGACCCCGGCGAACGCCCACGGGATCACGCCGGTGATGCCGCACGCGATGAACAGGACGACGAACACGAGCGTCCCGGCGAACGCGGTGCGCAGCGGCCGCCCGGCCATGTGCTCGCCGGGCCGCCGCGCGGGCGGCGCCAGCGGCGCCCTGGCCGGCTCGGCAGGCCGCTCCGGGGGCGGCCCCGGGTCGGGGTGCACCTGCGCGTAGCGCCAGCCCACATAGACGCGGTCGGCCTGTGTGAGCCGCGCCATCGCGGACCCGCTCGCCATGTCCGTCACGTCGAGAGACCCCTGGATTCGCGGGAATGGAGGGAACGCCTGGAGGTGGCCGGGTTGGGTTACTACGGTCGGTTTCTTACACAGCACAGGGTAAAGAGGTTCCCGCGTTCCCGCGCCTCGTTCAACGGAACAGCGGCACGGACGCCCGAGATCCGCCATCAATTCGGTCACCACGCCCACCTGCGGCGAAGATCGGACAAGCCGCCCAGGAAAATGGCCACACCCGGCCATCCGTGCTCTCCGGCCGCTCGGCCGGCTCCCAGGCCTCCTCCAGCGGTGTACGGCGGCGAACCTCACCCGATGATCGATGAGAGCGGTAATGTCCGATGTCGTCGCAGTCGCCGACCCAAGGTGAGGAGCCCGTGTGTCGCTGACCGGCTGGCCGCTGGCGTGCCTGTTGTTCGTGGCCGTGGTCGCCGTGCTGGCGGCGACGGTGTGGGGCTGGGGACGTCTCGCGGGGCCGGGGGCCCGGATGCTCGCCGCCCGCCTGGTCGCGCTCGCCCTCTGCCAAGCGCTGGTAACGCTGTCCGTGCTCGTCGTGATCAACGGGCACTTCGGGTTCTACGGGACGTGGGGCGAGTTGGTCGGGGCCGCGGGCGTCGGCAACGGGCACCTCGTCCAGAACCAGGAGCGCGGCGGGGACGACGTCGCCGCCACTCTGATCCGGCGCGAGCCTGAGGTGTCGATCGGCGGCACGCCGAAACGCGACGGCAGGCTGGACACCGTCGACATCCGGGGGCTCAGGTCGGGCCTGCACGCCCGCGCCTACATCTACCTCCCGCCGCAGTACTTCCAGCCGGGCGGGAGCCGGCGCCGGTTCCCCGTCTCGGTGGTCTTCAGCGGCTACCCGGGCGCGCAGCGCAACCTCGTCACGCAGATCAGGGTGCCGCAGACGGCGCGCGACGAGACCGGGGCCGGACGCGTCCAGCCCATGGTGTACGTGTTGATGCGCCCCTCGATGGTGAAGGGACGCGACACCGAGTGCCTGGACATCCCGGGCGGACCGCAGACCGCGACCTTCTTCACCCAGGACATGCCCGAGGCCGTGCGGTCCGCCTACCGCGTGTCGGGCGACCGCAGAGGGTGGGGCGTGTTCGGCCTGTCGACGGGCGGCTACTGCTCCCTCAAGCTCGCCATGACGTACTCGAACGTGTTCTCCAAGGCCGCGTCCCTCTCCGGCTACTACGGCGCCATCAAGGACATCACCACGGGCGACCTCTACGGCGGCAGCCAGGCCGTCCGCAACGAGAACGACCTGTTCTGGCGCCTGCGGCACCGGCCGCAGCCGCCCATCTCCGTGCTGCTCACGACGAGCAAGGTCGGTGAGAAGAACAAGGACGGGACGCAGCGGTTCCTCTCCCTGGTCAAACCGCCGATGCGGGCGTCGTCGCTGGTCCTGGAAAGCGGGGGCCATAACTTCCAGACGTGGAAGCGCATCCTGCCGCAGGTACTGCGCTGGATGAGCCAAGGCCTGACCGTATGAAACGGGCGGCCGCACGCGACCGGACGACGAGCGGGCGATGAGGCCGTGCGGGCGGCTGGTGAACGCCGCGGCCGTCTCGCTCTCCGCCGTCCTGGCGCTCGCGGGCTGCACCGTCGCCGGGTCGCGCAAGGTGGAGCCCGGCACAGCGGACCGAGCGCACCGCGTTCCCGGGTTCTCCCCCTTCACCGCACGCCAGGTGGACCACCGCGAGGCGATGTATCCGAGGCTGGTGCGGTTGCGGGACGGCCGGATCATCCTCAGCGTCGCCACGTCCACAGGCGACGGCATCACCGACATGGCCCGCTTCTATGAGAGCGCCGACGGCGGCCGCACCTTCCGGACACTCTCGGAGATCCGCGATCCCGCCGCGGCCCAGGGACGCGGCTCCTGCTGCGGCAGCCTGTTCGAACTGCCCTGGCCCCATGGCGACCAGCCCGCCGGGACGCTGCTGTGGGCCGGTACCGCCGGCATGAAGAACCACGCGCCGGGGCGCCGTCCGGAGCTGCGCGTGTGGCGCAGCGGCGACGGGGGCCGCCACTGGTCCTACCTTTCGAGCTGCGCGACCGGAGCCGAGGGGACGCCGTGGAACCGCGGCCTCTGGGAACCCGAGCTGGGCATCGACAGGCAGGGCCGCCTGGTCTGCTACTACTCCGACGAGACGAGGCCCGGCCATGACCAGGTCATCGCCGAGGCCTCGTCCACGGACGGCGGGGCGACCTGGAGCCCCGCAAGGGTGGTCGTCACAGGAGGCCGCCGCGACCGGCCCGGCATGCCCGTGGTGCGGCGGCTCCCGGACGGCGCCTACCTCATGGTGTACGAGGTGTGCGGTCCCTCCGCCGGCTGCGAGGTCCGCTTCCGCAGGTCGGCGGACGGCTGGACGTGGGGCGACCCCGCATGGCGCGGAACGGCGCCGCGCACCGACGGGGGCCGGAGCCTCTACCACGCGCCCACAGCCGCATGGGTTCCCGGCGGAGGCGCGAACGGCACGGTCCTGCTCGTCGGCGGCCTCGTGCGCGACTCCGGCGGCGGGCTCGTCCAGGAGGCCAGCGGCGCCACGATCCTCACCAGTGCCCGTAACGGAGACGGCGCCTGGCAGGAGGCGTCCGCCCCGGTCCGCGTACCGTTCCCTGCCGACCCCGAGCATCCCGACATCGTCTGTTCGAACTACAGCTCCACGCTGCTGCCGACGAGCGACGGCAAGGGGCTGCTGGAAGTGGCGACACAGCGGGATAAGGACGGCACATGCCGGGCCTACGCGGCGGCCGTGCCTCTCCCCCTGACGGCGACCGGTCCGCAGACCAGATCGTGAACCGGCGGGATCACAGGTCGCGGCAGTTGCCTCCGGCGCAGTTGCGGTACGAGGCGACCAGGGACTTCAGTTCGGCCTTCCGCGCCTCGGGCGCCTGCCCCCACATGTTCCCGAGCTCCCAGGGGTCGCGGGCGAGGTCGTAGTACTCGCGGTCGCCGTTCTCGTACTCGACGTACAGCTCGTTCGCCGTGCGGACGGCGTAGTACGTCGGCGGGTTGCCCCCGTACTTCTTCGGGAGGTCGGGGTCGTCGTGACTGTAGTTGGGTCCGAGATGCTCGATGAACGCGCTCGTCCGCCAGGCGGGCACGGGCCGCCCGTGCAGCAGCGGCGCCAGGGACCGCCCGTCCGCCGACTCCGCCGGCCTGAGCCCGGCGAGCTCCTGGAACGTCGGGCAGATGTCGGTGTTCTGGGCGAACCGCTTCTCGGTCGCCCCGGCCGGGACGCCCGGCCCCGCCACGATCAGCGGGACGCGGATGTCGGTGTCGTAGGCGGTCAGCTTCCCCTCGACGAGCCGGTGCTGCCCGAGGTGGTAGCCGTTGTCGGAGTTGAAGACGAAGTAGGTGTCCTGCCCCTGGCCCTTGGCGTTGACCGCGGCCTCCAGCGCGCCGATCATCCGGTCGACCGACTGGACGGCCCGCACCCGTTCGCGGAACGCCCGGTCGACGGCGCGGAGCTGGCGGGGCCGCATCCGCGGGTACTTGCGCAGCCAGCCGGGCTTGTCGCCGATGTCGGGCTCGTTGAACCCCGGCGTGCGGGGCGCCCTGACGCCGCCGAACTTGTGCGCGTCCTCCGGCGCCGGGGTCGCCGGAGCGTGCGGCGAGAACGTCGACATCTCCAGCATGAACGGCTGCTTCGCGTCGGCGGACCGGTTGACGAAGTCGACGCCCTTGGCGGTGAGGACCGTGTTCAGGTAGTCCTTCGGCGAGCGCCCGTAGTGGGTGAGGGTGCCGTTGCCGTTCAGGTTGTAGTTGTAGTTCGCGTAGCCGAGGCCGGTGACCTGCCATTCCGTCCAGCCGGGCGGCACGTAGGTCCGGGACGAGCCCTGCTCGTCGGTGGGCTCGTAGCCGTTGAGGTACTTGCCCATGAGTCCCGTGCGGTAGCCGGCCTTCTGGAGCGCCACCGCGAACGTGTCCTTCTCGTTGCCGCGCGCGTTGAAGATGTCGAATCCGCCCGTCGGCGGGTCGTTGCTGCGGACGCCGGTGTTGTGCGGGTACTTGCCGGTGAGGATGGTGGAGCGGGACGGGCAGCACAGCGTGTCGGCGACGAAGTAGTTCGAGAACGTCATGCCGCGCTTCTGGAGCGCTCTGACGTTCGGCATGTAGTCGACCAGGTCCCACGAGAGGTCGTCGGTGAGGATGTAGACGATGTTGGGCCGCTTGCCCGAGGTCTTGGGGGCCGCGGCGGCCTTGCCGTCCTTGGCGCCCTTCGCGCCCCCGCCCGCCTTGCCCTCGCTCGACGCGGCCGGCACGCATCCGGCCAGCACGAGGACGCCCGCCAGCAGCACCGCCGGGAGCGGTGCCGCCCGCCATCGTCGTCGCGGCTCGACGCCGAGCATCACTCACCCTTCGGCCAGGCTCACTGGGGTCAGCGGACCCGGTCGGCGGACCGGATCGCGGTGATCAGGCTAAGGCACGGACGCGGGAGGGGCCGCCGGGGCGTCGTGCCTCGGCCGCTCGGCCTCGTCCGGTGACGGCTCCGGAGAGGCGGGCGGCGGGACGGCCCCGTTCCGCTGGATCTGCGCCACGGCGGCCAGCAGGCGGGGCCGCATCAGCCGCTGCAAGGGGCCCTCGACGAGCTTGTAGACCAGATAGGCGGTCACGAAAGAGGACACGGTGATGACCGGCAGGATCGTCAGCCGGTCGAGTATCGGATGCGGGAAGAACGCCTTCACGATCGCCCGCGCCACCATCTCGTGGACGAGGTAGAGCGGGTAGGTGAGGGCGCCGAGGAAGGTGAAGCCGCGCCAGCTCAGCCACCTGAGCTTGCCCAGCGCGACCAGCGCCATGATCGCGTAGAGGGCCGTGACGACGACCGGGATCACCGTCTCGTGGACGCCCGGCCACTTGTTCAACGGGTTGATGTTCTGGACGAGGTAGTGCGCCGACAGCGCCCAGCACGCCGCGATGACCAGCCAGAGCGCGATGTTGGAGCGGAACCGGTAGATGAGGAAGAACGCCATTCCGGCGATGAAGTACGGGGCCTGGTCCGGAAGGAGCAGCGTCTTCAGGAGCTGGCTGTTCCCCTGCGTGGCGTAGACGCTCGCGAGCAGCCACACGACCATCAGGGTGACGCAGCGGCGGTAGGTGATGCCCACGCAAGCGAACAGCGCGATGAGCACGTAGAAGCGCAGCTCCACCCAGAGCGTCCAGTAGACGACCTCCAGCGGCTCGACGTGCACGCCTTCCTGGAGCATGGTCAGGTTGGGCAGGAGCCGCTGGACGGGGTCCGGGTTGTCCGGACGGAACGGAATCGCTGAATCGCAGAGCAGGTAGAGCACCACGCTGAGCACGGCGCTGAACCAGTACGCCGGGTAGATCCGCACGATCCGGGAGACGGCGAAGTCGCCCGGCGAGCGGCCCCACGCGCTCATCAGGATGACGAACCCGCTGATCAGGAAGAACAGCTCGACGCCGAGGTATCCGAAATGGCCCACCGGGGCGAGCTCGGGGTAGACCTTCTGGGCGTCGCGTCCCCCGAAGACCGTGCTGCGCACCCCGGCGAAGTGGTGCAGCATGACGGCGCCGGCGGCGACGAAGCGCAGCAGGTCCAGCTCGCGCAGCCGCGATCTCGCGGGAGCGGGCGGGGTGACCTGACCGGCGGTCGTGGACGTCATCGGGAGATCTCCACGGGGGTGGGGGGCAGTGCCTTGGCGCGGCCGGACGCCGGGCCTTCCAGGCGGAGGCGGTGGAGGGCCGCCTTCAGCCGCGGCCGCATCCAGCGTTGCGCCGGCGCCTCGACGAACCGGTACACCAGGTAGGCCGAGACGAGGGCCGCCGCGCAGCATACGCCGAGCAGCGGCCACCTGCCGAGGCGGAGGCCGATCAGCTCGGTCAGCGCCCTGCCGAGCGATTCGTGGACGAGGTAGAGCGGGTAGGTGAGCGCGCCGAGGACGGTGAAGCCCCGCCATTCCAGCATCTCGAACTGGTGGGTCGCGACCATGGCCATGAGCAGGAACAGGAAGGTGACGACGCCGGTGACGACGGCGTCCCACACGCTCGGCCAGACGAGCGCGGCGTTCACGACCGTCGTCCGGTGGTGGACGGCGAGCGCCCAGCAGGCGGCCGTGATCAGCCACAGCACGAGGTTCGGGCCGAACCTGTGGATGAGGAAGAAGGCCATGCCCGCGATGAAGTACGGGGCCCATCCGGGCATCAGCAGGGACGTGAAGAGGACGTCGCGCGAGCCCAGGGCGAACACCGCGAGAAGCAGCCAGCCCACCATGAAGGCCACGCAGCGGGCGTAGGTGACGCCTCGCCAGACCAGCAGGGCGATCAGCACGTAGAAGTGCAGTTCCGCCCAGAGCGTCCAGTACACGACCTCCATGTTCGGAACGCCGATGCCCACCTGCAGCATCGTCATGTTCGGGAGGTAGGCGACCAGCGGGCTGCGGGACGCGATCGGCGTCTCGCCGAGGGCGAGGAAGAGCACCAGGGCGAAGGTGACGCCGAACCAGTAGCCGGGAAAGATCCGCACGACCCGCGAGACGGTGAACTCGCCGAGGTCCCGTCCCCACACGCTCATCAGGATGACGAAGCCGCTGATGAGGAAGAACAGGTCGACGCCGAGGCCGCCGAAGTGCGCGACGGGGGCGAGGACCGGCATGTTGTGGTGGTTCTCCACGCCCCACCCGGCGATGCGGCCCACGTAGTGGTGGAACATCACCGTGACGGCGGCGACGAACCGGAGCAGGTCCAGTTCGCGCAACCGCGGGCGGACGGCGGGCGGGGTCACGGGCTTGTCTCGACCGGCGGCGCCTGCGCGCGGCGGCGCTCCTCGCGCTTCTTCAGCAGCAGGTCGGCGGCGGTGTCGATGTCGCCGTCCCACACGACGCGGCCGTTCTCCAGGAAGACGCCCCGCGTGCACATCTCCCGCAGGAGCTTGGCGTCGTGCGCGACGATCACCATGGTGCGGCCGCTCGCGCGGTACTCGTGGAGGCGCTCGATGCACTTGCGGCGGAACAGCGGGTCCCCGACGGCGAGGACCTCGTCGATGAGGAACACGTCGGGGTCGGTGTGCACGGCGATGGAGAACGCGAGCCGCATGAACATGCCGGACGAGTAGAACCGGACCGGCTGGTCGAGGAAGCGGCCGATGTCGGCGAACTCCACGATCGAGTCGAACTTGCGGAGCGTCTCGGCACGGTCCATGCCGAGGATCGCGCCGTTGAGGAAGACGTTCTCCCGCCCGGTGAGGTCGGGGTGCAGGCCGGCGCCGACCTCGATCAGCCCGGCGACCCGCCCGCGGACCCGGACCGTGCCCTCGTCCGGCGGCATCACCCCCGAAATGATCTTCAGGAGGGTGCTCTTGCCGGAACCGTTCACCCCGACCAGCGCGACGGCCTCGCCGACCCCGATGACGACCGACACCTCGTCCAGCGCCGTGAACCGGTCGCGGAGCCGCTCCCGGCGCAGCGCCCGGACGGTCATGTTCTTGATCGAGCGGGCGTGCCGCAGCGTGAACCTCTTGGTGACCCCGTCGACGACGACGGCGGCGCGCGGCCCGTCCATCAGAGCTCCTCGGCGAAGCGGCGCTGGAGTCGGGCGAAGACGAACTGGCCGAGGCCGAGCAGCAGGACGGCCAGCCCCAGCAGGACGAGGGCGTCCCTGGTGAGGCCGGGCGGGAAGGCGAACGCGCCGTCGGTGGTCGGCCACCAGAAGGCCCGCTCGAACAGCAGGACGCCGACGGCCATGGGGTTGGCCAGGTAGGCCTCCAGCGCCCAGCCCGGCGCGGTGTCCCGCACCACCGTCCACGGGTAGATCATCGGCACCGACCAGGTGACGAACAGCGTCGCGATGTCCACGACCTTGTCGGTGTCGCGGTAGAAGACGTGCAGCGCCGAGCAGATCAGCCCGAGGCCGATGCCGAGCGTGGCGACGAGCGCGAACCCGAGCAGCGCCGAGCCGACCGCCGCGGCCGAGGGCGTCCATCCCCAGGCGACCGCCACGGTCAGCACGATCGCCAGCCCCGGCAGCAGGTGCACGCACGAGACCAGCAGCGACGCGACGGGGAACAGCTCGCGCGGCAGGTAGACCTTCCGGACGAGCGGGGCGTTGCCGAGCACCGAGTGGGTCGTGTTGATCAGGGTCTCGTTGAAGAACGAGACGAGCACCAGCGCCGAGAACATGAAGATCGGGAAGTGCTCGACGTGCTTGCTCATCCCGAGGAAGACCCCGGCCACGAAGAAGAAGACCGCGAAGTGCGCGGCGGGCCGCACGTACGACCAGCCGAGGCCGAGCAGCGACCCCTGGTAGCGGGCGCGCAGCTCCCGCCGCACGATGAGCTTCAGCAGGTAGCGGCGCCGGAAGACCTCGCCGAGGCCGCCGCCGCGGCCCGGCTCGACGAGGCCGGGATCGTCCGGGACCGCCGGCGCCCCCGCGGGCGCGGTCACGGCTCCCGCCGCGCCTTGTCGAAGGTCTCCCGCCACTCCTCCGGCGAGGTCAGAGCGGGCAGCGCCTCCCGGTAGCGGCGGCTGAGCGGGGCCCAGTCCCTGCCGAGCCGGGCGTGCAGCGCCGACGCACGCCTGATCAGCGACCAGAACCGCTGCGGGTCGCGCTGGTACCAGGACACCTTCGTGCCGTCCGCGGACGAGACCAGGGCGCTGTTGAACTTGGTCAGCAGCCACCAGGTCTGGTCGACGTGCGGGACGACCGCCTCCGGATGCGTCTTCGGGTACGGGCCGACCGGCTTGACCTGCCGCGCCGCGCCGAGCAGCGCGGTCTGGAACATCGCGCGGCGGTTCTTCGGCGGGACGACGTCGCGGCCCTTGCGCGGCGGCTTCCGGCGCCGGACGGCGGGGAACTCGTCCAGGTCCGGCTTGGCCTGCGCGTCCACGAAACGGGCGCGCAGCTCCCGCAGCTCGCCCATCTTCGTGACGATCGACGGGTGCAGGTCCTCGGGGCCCTTGAGCGCGTCCTCGAGCGCCAGCAGCATGAGCTCGGCCGTGGAGTACTGCATGGCCAGCGCGTGCTTGATGGTGATGAACAGGCTTTCCTTCAGCATGTTGCCGCCGCGCTCGTACGGCGAGTACATGAGCGCGGTGACGATCCTGTTCCGTTCGGTGAAGTACGCCTGCCAGTCGGTCATGACGTCCTTGGAGTGCCACGGCACGTGCCACACCGCCGCGCCGGGCAGCGACACCGTCGGGAACCCGGCGGCCTTGGCGCGCAGCCCGTACTCGATGTCGTCCCACTTGATGAAGAACGGCAGCGAGAGCCCGATCTTCTTGATGACCTCGACCGGGATGAGGCACATCCACCAGGCGTTGTACTCGACGTCGGCGCGGCGGTGCAGCCACGGGGTGTGGCGCAGCGGGTGCGCGGCCAGGTCGTGCGACAGCTCGGTGTGCGGGGCGGGGACCATCCACCAGCGGTAGCGCGCGATCGTCTCGCCGAACACGTGCAGCACCGACCGGTTGTACAGGTCGAGCATGTGGCCGCCGACGAGCATCGGGCCGCGCGCCAGGTCGGCGAACGTCACCGAGCGCAGGATCCCCTCCGGTTCCAGGATGACGTCGTCGTCCAGGAGCAGCGCGTAGGTGCTGCGGCCCGACTCGACGGTCTCGTGCATGACGCGGGCGAAGCCGCCTGAGCCGCCCAGGTTGGCCTGGTCGATGACGCGCAGCCGGCCGCCGAGGGCGTCCTTCGCCGCGGCGAAGTCGGGGTGGTCCTCGACGCGGTCGGTCCCCTGGTCGACGACGAGGATCTCGTCGACGACGTCCAGGACGTCGCCCGCCGCGGCCAGCGCGGTGAGCTGCTCGACGCAGAACTTCGGCCGGTTGAAGGTGGTGATGCCGATGGTCGCGGTGCCGGGCTCGGTCCGCTCGGTGACCGCGCACCACTCCGCGGCGTCGAGGACGGCGGTGCGGCCGTCGGCGATGATGTCGAACCAGTACCAGCCGCCGTCGATGAAGGGGGCTAGCGGCAGGTCGACGGTCTCCTCGACCGGTGAGTCCGAGTCGACGTGCAGCGACCTGATGCGCTCCAGGTGGCCCTTGCCGGTGGAGCGGTAGATGAGGATCGTCGCCTCGCCGCGGACGCGGAGGCGCAGCCGGACCTCCTCCACCGTGCTCCAGCGGCGCCAGTACCCGGCGGGGAACGCGTTGAAGTAGCTGCAGAACGACACCCGCGTCCCGGACGGGACGACGATGCTGCGGCGGCCGATGATCTCGGCGCTGTCGTCCTGGGAGGAGGGCCGGTAGGCGGTGCGGGCGGCCTCGCCGTCCTGCTCGGCCAGCACCCGCTCGGCGGCGCTCTGGAGGTCGGCGGCGCGGCGGCCGAACACCGCGTTGCCGTCCACGTACAGCTTCAGGACGTCGAAGTCGCGCTCGCCGGGCATCACGACCCGGTGCAGGACGCGCAGGCCTTCGCCGGGCCGACGGCTCGCCCGCCCGTCCCCGGTCTGCTGCGCGGGCTCCTCGGAGAGCTCGGGCTGGACGGCCGGCTCGGTCATCGGTCAACTCCTCCGCTGGTCAGCCGCTCGCCCCGGGTGAAGTGGGGCCGCAGCCTGTTGTCGACCACGCCCAGGGCGCTGGCGATCGCCATGTGCATGTCGAGGTACTGGTAGGTGCCGAGCCGTCCGCCGAACACCACGCCGTCCTCCCGGCGGGCCATCTCCCGGTAGCGGAGCAGGCGCGTGCGGTCCTCGGGGGTGTTGATGGGGTAGTACGGCTCGTCTCCCCGGTCGGCGAACCGGGAGAACTCCCGCATGATCACCGTGCGGTCGTCGGGGTAGTGGCGCCGTTCCGGGTGGAAGTGCCGGAACTCGTGGACGCGGGTGTAGGGGACGTCCTCGTCGGCGTAGTTCATCACGGGGGTGCCCTGGAAGTCGCCCGTCGGCATGACCTCCGTCTCGAAGTCGAGCGTCCGCCAGCCGAGCTCCCCCTCGGCGAAGCCGAAGTAGCGGTCGAGGGGGCCGGTGTAGACGACCGGCACGTTGCCGACGACGTCGTCCCGCAGGTCGAAGAAGTCGGTGTCCAGCCGGACCTCGATGTTCGGATGGTCGGCCATCCGCTCCAGCCAGGCGGTGTAGCCGTCGACCGGCAGTCCCTCGTAGGTGTCGCCGAAGTACCGGTTGTCGAAGGTGTACCGCACCGGCAGCCGCGTGATGACCTCCGCGGGCAGGTCGCGCGGGTCGGTCTGCCACTGCTTGGCGGTGTAGCCGCGGATGAAGGCCTCGTAGAGCGGCCGCCCGATCAGCGACACCGCCTTCTCCTCCAGGTTGCGCGGCTCGCGCCCGGCGGTCTCCCCCGCCTGCTCGGCGATCAGCGCCCGCGCCTCGTCCGGGGTGAAGACCCGGCCGAAGTAGGCGCAGATGGTGCCGAGGTTGATGGGCAGCGGGTAGACGCGGCCCTTGAAGGTGGAGTAGACGCGGTGCTGGTAGCCGGTGAACCTCGTGAACCGGCCCGCGTACTCCCACACGCGCTCGTTGGACGTGTGGAACAGGTGCGCGCCGTACCGGTGGATCTCGATGCCGGTCTCGGGCTCGTCCTCGCTGTAGGCGTTGCCGCCGATGTGGTCGCGGCGTTCGAGGACGAGGACCCGCAGGCCGAGTTCGGCCGCGCAGCGTTCGGCGACGGTGAGTCCGAAGAAACCGGAGCCCACCACTACAAGATCAACGTTCACGGTCCGTCTCAGGGTCGGGGGGCATGCGCGGCCAAGATACCGGCGCTGACAATCCGCTTGTGCGGGAATGGTGCCCGTTGGCCGGTTGTACCCTTCCTGTGATCCGGAACGGCGCCCTGCGCGTCCCCCATGCGACCTCCCAGAGGAGTCACCTGGTGGCAGTGGTCTCCGGCGGTCCCCCGCCGACCGTGTACCTGCACATCGGCGCACCCAAGAGCGGCACGACGTTCCTCCAGGGCCTGCTGTGGAACAACGCCGAGGCGCTGTCCGAGGCCGGCGTGCTCGTGCCCGGCGGCTCGTTCGCCGCGCACGTCCGCGCCACCCGGGACCTGCGCGGAGTGAAGCCGGAACCGGACGAGCCCGGCCCCGCGTGGGACGGCGCCTGGGACCTGCTGGTCGACCGGATCAAGGAGTCCGGGCACCGCGCCGCCGTGGTCTCGCACGAGGTGCTCTGCGCGGTGGACGCCGCGGGCGCCCGCCGGGCCGCGGAGTCGCTCGCCCCCTGCGAGGTCCACCTCGTCTATTCCGCCCGCGACCTGGCCGGTCTCCTGCCTTCCGAATGGCAGGAATACGTCAAGCACCGCTACCACTTCGATTTCGAGCACTGGCTCCGCGAGGTCGTCGACGGCCCCCGCGACAGCGGCGCCGCACAATGGTTCTGGCGCGTGCACGACATTCCCGAAGTGCTCGGACGCTGGGCCCCGCACGTCCCGCCCGAGCGCGTGCACGTGCTGACCATGCCCGGCCCGGACGCCCCCCGCGAGCTGCTCTGGCAGCGCTTCGCGGGACTGCTGGGAGTCGACCCCGAGCTCGCCGACCTGGACGACGCCCGCACCAACAGCTCGTTGAGCTGGACGGAGACCGAACTGCTGCGGAAGGTGAACTCGGCCGTCGACGAGGACGCGCCGATGTGGCTCTACCACCGGCTGGTCACCGACGTCCTCGCTCTGAAGGTGCTTCCCGGACGGGGCGAGCCCGGCCGGGTGCCGCTGCCTCCCGCTCGGCGCGGATGGGCGACGGAGAAGGCCCAGGAGCTGGTCGACGCGGTCCGCTCCGCCGGCTACGACGTCGTCGGCGACCTGGACGAGCTGCTGCCCCGCGAGGCGCCCTCGAACGCGGCGCCCGCCGGACCGCCCGGGGACGCCGAGCTGCTCGACGCGGCCGCCCACACCGTCCTCGGCCTTCTCGACCGGATCGAGATGCTCCGCGAGGAGATCGGCGTGCTGCGGGACGAACGCCGCGAGCAGCACGAGACCGCTCTTCCCAAGCTGATGGCCCGGCATCTCAGCGAGCGCAACCAGGCCGTCTGGAAGATGCGCGTCGGGTACTGGCATCTCGTCGAGCGGCTCAAGGGCATCGAGCCGCCTCCCGCGCCCGATGAGGGAGAGGACGACGGCGACGACGAGCCCGGCACCGTCCTGTCCCGCCGGGCCCGGGTGCGATGAGCTCCGGCGGGAGCGGCCCGCGCGTGACCGCGGTCGTCGTCACCTACAACCGGCGGGAACTGCTGGCGGAGGCGCTCGACGCGCTCGCCGCCCAGACCCGGCCGCCGGACGCGGTGACCGTCGTGGACAACGCGTCGTCCGACGGCACGCCCGCGCTCGTCCGCGACCGGTACCCGCATGTCGACCTGGTCGAGCTGGGAAGCAACACCGGGGGCGCCGGAGGCTTCGCGGCGGGGATCGCCCGCGCGCTGGAGACCCTTGGTCCCGGCGGCGGACTGATCTGGCTGATGGACGACGACACCGTCCCCGAGCCGGACGCCCTCGCGGCCCTGCTCGACGCCCGCGAGCGGGCCCCCGCCGAGCCCGCCCTGGTCGCCAGCCGGGTCGTGTGGACCGACGGCCGGGACCACCCGATGAACACCCCGCGCGTCAAGCCCGGCGCGTCCCGGGCGGAACTGGCCGCCGCCGCCGAGGCCGGATGCACGCCCGTCCGGTCGGCGTCGTTCGTGTCGGTGCTCGTCGACGCCGCGGCCGTCCGGGAGCGCGGGCTGCCGGTCGCGGACTACTTCCTCTGGAACGACGACTTCGAGTTCACCACGCGGCTGCTGCGCGGGCGGACGGGGCTCTACTGCCCGGCGAGCGTCGTCGTCCACAAGACCAGGACGTTCGGCGGCACCGACGCCGACCCCGGTGACCGCTTCTACTACGAGGTCCGCAACAAGCTCTGGCTGTTCACGCGCAGCCGGGGGCTGGCGCCGGCCGAGCGGGTGCTGTACGCCGGGTCGACCGTCCGGCGCTGGGCGCGTACCTACGTCCGGTCGCGGGACAGGGCGACGTTGCGCAGAGGGCTGCGGCACGGCGTGCGGGACGGGCTGCGGCGGCGGCCACGCCCCACCGCGGAGGTCATTTCGACGGCCGTGCGTCGATATGATCCCTGACGACGCGGCTCCGGTCAGGGCCGGGACGAGCGTCCACAAGGCCGAATACGCAGTGCCAAGGGGAGGGCGGGTGTGACTCCGAAGGGGAACCCGGACGACGAGCACAGGGACGACCTGCCCGAGGAGGACCTCGCCGACAGGACGGTCGTCGACGCCAACAAGACGGTCAGCGACATCAATGTCAGCGAGGTCATGAAGACGCAGGCCTTCCCGCGGAGCACGGGCTCCGCGGCCGGAGCGCCCGGCGGCGTCGCCGACGTGACGATGACCGACTTCTCCCGGTCCACGCCCACCGAGGACCCGGACGACGAGCCCGAGGACGACCCGGAGGACGACCCCGAAGACGAGCCGGAGGACGAGCCCGAGGACGAGCCGGAGGTCGACGACGCCGAGGCGGACGACGTCGAGGAGGACGACCCGGACGAGGACGAGGGCTTCGACCGGACCCGCGCCGACCCCGGCCCCGGCCGGCAGGAGGCGCACCTCCCGCCACCGCCCCCTCCGTTCCCGTGGGCCCAGCAGGTTCCGGGCGCGCCGGCGGACCGCACTCCCCCGCCCCCGTCGTTCGCGGCGTCCCCCCAGCCTCCGGCGCCGCAGCCCCCCGCACCGCAGCCTCCGGCGGCCCAGCCGCCCGCCCCCCAGTACCCGGCGCCCCAGCCTCCGGCGCCCCAGCCTCCGGCACCGCAGCCTCCGGCCTCATCGCCCAAGGCCGCCGAGCCGTTCCCGTACGCGCAGGAGATCCCGGACACGCCGAAGGCGCCCGCTCCCGAGCCCTTCCCCTACGCCCAGGAGATCCCCGGCCAGTCACCGCACAGCGCGCCTCCGCCCTTCCCGTGGGCCCAGGAGATCCCCGGCGCCGGTGCGCCCGCGAACCCCGCCCCCGCGCCCGCGCCGTCCGCCGGCCCCATGCCGAGCAACCCCCTGGCGGCCGCGCCGCCGGTCGTCCCGCCGCCGCAGGTCGAGGAGCCGTGGCGCAAGCCGGGCAAGTCCAAGAAGCGCAAGGGGATCAACAAGAAGGTGCTCTTCGGCGTGATCGGGGGTGTGGCCGCCGCCGCGCTCGTGGCGGCGGGCGCCGTCGTCGTCCTCGGCGGCGGTGACGACTCCGGCGGCGACGGCGAGGGCGCGAAGCTCGCCGGCGCGTCGTTCCCCGCCGATCCGGCGGCCCGCTCCGACGGCCGCGACCAGGAGCTCACCGGCGTCGCGGCGTCCGGCTCCACCGTCGTCGCCGTGGGCGGCGAGGCCGACCCCGGCAACTACCGCGGCGTGTTCCTGGTGTCCTCGGACGGCGGCCGCACCTTCCAGACCGCGAAGGTCGAGGGTGCGGACGGCGGCGAGCCCGGCGCCACGGAGGTGCCCCGGCTCGTCGCGGGCGGCCAGGGCGGATGGATCGCGATCGGCTCCCGCCCCGGCGGCGGCGTCGTGTGGACGAGCGAGGACGGCAGATCCTGGCAGCGGCAGCCCGACGCGGCCGGGGACGTCTTCGGACCGGGGAACCGCGTGACCCGGGTCATCCGCACGGACAAGGGCTTCCTCGCCATCGGCGAGCACTCACGCAAGGGCGACTTCAGCGACGCGGTGCCCGCGACCTGGCTGTCGTCCGACGGCCGCGCCTGGAACGCCCTGACCGGCGCGCAGGTCGGGATCACGATCCGCGGCCGGGTGGTGCTGGAAGAGGCCGCCGCCAGCCACGGCGCTGTCCTGCTGGAGAGCGCGCACACCCCGAAGCCGGGCAAGGCGTCGTTCCGCCGCGCGTGGCGTTCCACCGACGGCGGCCGCACCTGGGCGCCGGCGAAGATCCCGGCCCCGAAGGGCACCCACGGGATGGCGGTCGGCGGCGGTGAGCCGGGGCTGGTCGCCGTCCGGGAGGTCAAGTCCGGCAAGTCGAGCTACGGCCAGGTCTACACGTCGGCGGACGGCGCCGACTGGAAGAAGGCCGGGAAGCTGGCGTCGTCCGGCTACCAGCAGGTCCAGCAGCTGATCGCGACCGACTCCGGCTACGCCGGGATCGTGCGGCGCGAGCGTGATCTGCTGATCTCCCGCTCGGCGGACGGGGCGTCCTGGCAGGACGCCGGGACGCTCACCGAGGCGTCCGGCCGCGAGCTGCTCGGGGCGGCCGCGGGCGGCGGGCAGACCGTCCTCGTCGGCCGCGATCCCGGCAACGGCGACCTGAACGCGCTGCTCGCGGTGCGGGACCAGGGCGGCGCCGAGGTCCCGGTCGACCCGTTCAAGATCCCCGGCGCGTTCCGCAAGGACCAGGCGGTGACCGCGGTGGCGGCGAACGGCGCGCAGGCCGTCGCGGTCGGCAGCACCGGCGGCGACGCCGCGATCTGGACCTCGGCGGACGGCGCGGCCTGGAACCGGGCCCGCTTCTCCGGCGGGATCTCCCGTCCCGCCCTGCAGCGGCTGACCTCCGTGACCGGCGGCGGCGCCGGCTGGCTCGCGGTCGGCGACAGCGGCGGCGCGCTGCGCGGCCCGCTGGTGCTGAGCTCCGCGGACGGCACCATCTGGAAGCCCGTCGACAGCGACCCCGTGTTCGACCAGAGGGGTCCGCAGGCGCTCGCGACGTACGCCGCCGCGTCCGGCCCGGCCGGCTACGTCGTCGTCGGCGACGACGGCGCGTCCGGCGCGGTCTGGTTCTCCCCCGATCTGCGGACGTGGCAGCGCGGCGGCGGTGTGGGCCGCAACGATCTCACCGCCCTGCCGAACGGCAGCCGGTGGGTCCGGTCGGCCGCCGGGGGGCGGTTCGGGTTCGTCGCGGTCGGCGGGCTGCTCGACCCTAGGGCGCACGGCGCGCGGCGCCCCGGGGTGTGGACGTCGCCCGACGGCAAGAAGTGGCGGCTCCAGCAGCTCCAGCTGCCGGCCGGGATGACGCAGGGCTCCTTCACCCAGGTCGCGGCCAAGGGGGACGTCCTGGTCGCGGTCGGCGACGCGCTGGGCTCAGCGGGGCCGGTCGTGCTCGGCTACGTCTCCGCCGACGGCGGCAGGACATGGCGCGAGACCAAGCTCCCGACGCCCGGCGCGGACGGCCCGGTCCAGGTGACGGCCGTGACGGCGACGCCGAACGGCTTCACCGTCGCCGGGACCGCCGGCGAGACCGGCACCTCCGACGTCGTGTCGTGGACGTCCGCCGACGGCGCCTCCTGGGAGGCGCAGGTCCCCGGCGGCGTCCTGTCCGGAGCGGGCCGCCAGGAGGTCACGGGCCTCGCCCCGTTCAAGTCCTCGCTGCTGGGAGTGGGCCGCACCGTCGCCCGCTCGGGCGAGCAGCCCGTCCTGTGGAGCCGCCCCGCCGAGTAACGCCACGCCCCGCCGCGACCGCACCAACGGTCGCGGCGGGGTCAGTGGTCGTGTTGGGGTGGGGCGGGGTCGTAGCCGGGTAGGCGCTCCGTCGGCGGAGCCGCGTGGCGGGGGACGTAGCGGACGGGGCGCGGGGTGGTGGCGCGGGTCTTGCCGCGGTCGCGGAGGCGGTTGCGGCGGGCGCCGTAGGGGGCCACGACGGCGCGGTAGAAGGGTTTGCGGATCAGGGTGGGGACGAGGCGGTAGCCGCCGCGGACCATGACGTTGCGCCAGTACTGGGGCTGGGAGATGAAGCCCTCGCGGCGCATCTCGCGCTGGAGCCGCAGTTCCGAGCGCAGCAGGTCGCGGCCGCCGCGGCGCTCGTAGGCGCCGTCGCCGACGCGGTAGTAGACGAGGGGCTCGGCCACGTTCACCATCCGCGCGCCGCCCGCGATCATGCGGACGAACAGCCAGTAGTCCTCCATCAGGGGGAGGTCGCCGTAGCCGCCGGCGGCGACGACGGCGCTGCGCCGGTAGACGACGGTCGGGTGGTTGAACGGGTCGTGCAGGCGGGAGTAGCGGGCGATGTCGGCGGGGTCGCTCGGCGGGGTGCGGCGGCCGACGATGTCGGTGATGTCGGTGCCGAACTCCAGCAGCCCCGCGCCCACCAGGTCGGCGCCCGCGCGGACCAGTGGGACCTGGGTCTGGAAGCGGTGCGGCATCGAGTAGTCGTCGGCGTCCATGCGGGCGACGATGTCGTGGCGCGAGGCGTGCAGGCCGGCGTCGAGGGCGGGACCGAGACCGCGGTTGTGCTCCAGGTGCACGAAGGTGACCTCGACCGGGCTGGTCCTCACGAGTTCGTGGAGGACGGCCGCGAGGGCGGGCGGGACGGGTCCGTCCTGCACGAGGACGACCTGGTCGGGGCGGAGCGTCTGGAGTTGGACGGCGCTGCGGAAGGCGTCCCGGACATGGGCTTCACGATCACCGCCGTAGACGGTCATCAGCAGGGTGAAGGCTTCAGGCTGCATGCGTCCGTTCCGGGGGGAGCGTGGCGGCCGTGGAGCACCGTGCGGGGGCCGGGGCGGCGGGCCTGGTCGGGGGGTCGGGGGTGCGCCGTCCTAGGTGGGACGTTTTGATGCGATGAATGGTTTGCGCGGGCCAAGATACCGGTGGGGAACGGCCACATCAGGTCTGTGCGCAGATATCGCGGTCCGCGCGTATCTCCCCCGCCATTTTCGGCACCGTCGGGTTGATCATCCGGAGATTGGCGCCCTCCCTGCCGATGACCAAGTAGACGTAGCCGGGTCTGGCGGACGCCCACGGGCGCGGTTGGACGCCGAGCACCGCGATGGCGAGGCGGGCGGCCTGCCGCTCGGCGCCCGCGCCGTAGAGGATCTGCGTGCGGGCGAAGTGCTTCTTGGCGGTGCCGACCTTGACGATCTGGAAGCCGCGCTCGGCGAGCTGGTCGGCGGTCCGCTGGGCGAGGCCGCCGGTGCCGGACGCGTTGAAGACGCCGAGCCTGACCTGTGCGGGCGGGACGGGCGGGACCTTGTTCTGCGCGGGCACGGGCGCCGGCGCGGGCTCGGGGAGCTTGTTGTCCTCCCGGATGGACCGGAACAGCGGCTCGGCGGCGGCCTGGGCGAACTGGACGCGGTTCCTGTCCTGCGGGTACGCCTCCACGGGAACGGTGACGAACCGAACCTTGCCGGCGCTCATCCCGCGCAAGGAGCCCGCGAGCTTCTGCATCACCGACAGCGACAGGCCCTTGTCGGCCTTGATGGACTTGGTGGAGGCGGAGAGGAAGTCGTAGGTCCGGCCGGGGTCGGTGAGCATGCCCTTGTCCGTGGCCTTCTTGACGACGGACGCCATGAACGCCTGCTGCCGCTTGATCCGGTCGAGGTCGGAGCCGTCGCCGAGGACGTAGCGGGTGCGGACGTAGCCGAGGGCCTGGTCGCCGTGGACGACCTGCCGGCCCGCCCTGAGGTGCAGTTCGGCCTTCGGGTCGTCGATCCGCTTGGGGACGCAGATCTCCACGCCGCCGAGCGCGTCCACGACCCGCTTGAACCCGGCGAAGTCCACCTCGACGTAGTGGTCGATGTGGATCTTGGTGAGCGACTCGATCGTCTTCCAGGTGCAGGCCGGACCGCCGTTGGAGAACGCCGCGTTGATCATCCCGAACTGGGCCGGGACGGTCGTGCCGTTGCGGCGCTTGCACGGCGGCATCCGCACCATCGAGTCGCGCGGGAAGCTGACGCCGATGGCGCTCTCCCCGCCGGGCGAGATGTGCAGCAGGATCGTGGTGTCCGAGCGCTGCCCGGCCTCGGCGCCGTAGCGGGCGTTCTCCCCGGCGCGGCTGTCGGAGCCCATCAGCAGGATGTTCAGCGAGTTGTTCAGCTTGGGCGGGCGGTGGTCGCCGAGCTTGCCGCCGACGTCCTCGCGGTCGATCTGGCCGTCCAGCCGCCGCCAGAACCCGTAGGCGGTGAGGCTGCCCGCGACGAGCACGACCGACAGGCCGATCGACACCCAGCCGAGCACGCGCCACAGGCGCCCCCGCACCGGCGGTTCCGGTGGCGGCGGGGCGCTGTCCGCGTACAGCACGGGAGAGGGGGCGACGGCTCGCTGCATCCGGAACATTTCAACACAGATTGGACATGCGCCACGGGCGTCACCGGAAAGACGCAGGCCCGCGGGCGGCGGGCCGGACGGCGGGCGCCGGTCCCGCCGGGCACCCGGGCACGACGGCCGGCACTAGACTCCGGGGCGAGATGAGCACCGTAGACGCGCTGACCGACCAGGCGATGGTCGTCCTCCAGGACCGTCCGGTGGTGCCGCTGAGCGCCTGGCTGAACAGGGCGCTCGGCGAATGCGCCGGCAGCGGCCGCACCCTCCAGCTCGTCACGCCGCTGGAGTCGCGGCTGTCGCTGCCGCTGCGCACCGCGGCGTCCGGGAACGACGTGCAGTGGGTCGTGCGGAACGGCGACGGCTACTACGAGGGCCTGACCGGACGGCCGCTCAAGTGGAGCGGCGGCACGTTCGTGCCCGTCCCGGAGGCCCGCGACTACGCGCCCGGTTACACCACCCGCCCGACGGCGCCGGTCGGCTCGCAGCTCACCCTCGTCTACCGGATCAGGCACGGCGCCGAGGGCGACCTCGGCGGACCCGTCGAGCGGCTGCTGCAGCTCGTCACCGGCAAGCCCCCCGCGGGCCTCGGCCCGGCCGAGCCGCTGGAGCACCCGTGGCGGCGCGACCGGCTCACCGAGTACGCGCGCGGGCGCTCCACCGCGCGGCTCATCGTCGGCGGCGACGGGCCCCGCCCCGCGCAGGCGATCTGCGACTTCACCGCCAGCGAGGGCGGCGGCGTCGCCGAGGTCAGCACCGTCACCGTCGGCTACGCGCCGGAGGACCCGCCGCCCCTGCAGCACCTGCCGACCCTGGTCGGGGCGCTGGCCGCCGACCAGCCGGTGGCGTCGATCTTCGTCCAGCTCACCCCGGGCCGCGCCGACCTCACCACCGAGCCGCGCTGGACGGGCGCGCCGGCCCCGGTCGCGCTCGCCGTCGCGGGCGCGGTGGCCGGCCCGAACGGGCTGCCCGGCCAGCAGGTCGGCCCGCCGCGCGCGCCGCTGACGTTCTTCCCGCTCGGCGACGGCCGCTCGCAGGACGGCTGGCAGCGGCACGCCATGCTCATGCAGCACCTCCAATCGGGCTGATTCACCTCGGGTGGTGACAGGCCGCCACATACCGGGCAGCAAGGAGATGATCTACCCGTAAGGGATGTTGTACGGTCCTGCCCATGGGAGAGGCCGGCCAGCTCGACGCGCTTGAGCGGGCCGTCGAAGGGACGCTCGCCGAGGGGTCGTTCGAGTTCGACGACGACGAGGCGGTACTCCGCATCGAGGGGTCGCTCGTCCTCACGACCAGCTGGTTCCTCGGCCTCGGCGCGGGCGGGGTGTCGCTGCTGCTGACCGGCGCCGTCCTGTCCCTGACCGGCCTGCAGGACCTCGCCCGGTGGGCGCTCGCGCCCGGCGCCGCGCTGCTGGCCCTGATCGGGGGGTTCCTCCTGCTGCTGCGCTTCACCCCGCTGGCCGGGCTCTGGTCGGACCTGGAACTGCGGTTCGCCGAGCAGGCGGTGGTCCACCGGCGGACGCGGATCCCGTTCGGCGAGCTGCGCCCCGAGCATCTGGTCTGGAAGAACGGGCGGTTCTTCCGGCGCCTCTACGTCCGGCACCCGGCGCTCCGCAAGCAGCTCGCCGGGTTCTTCGGCAGCGAGGAGCGGCAGGCCGAGGAGTTCCAGCGGCGGCTCTGGGAGCTGATCTCCGCGCCCGACCTGACCGGCGTCCTCACCCATGGCAGCGACCTCACGCCCGTGCAGCGCTGGATCATCGCGGCGGGCGCCCCCTACGGCGCCGTCAACGGCTTCCGGGTGGACCGGCTCGGCGCCGCGCCCGGCACGTCCGCCGCGGCCGCCGACCGGCGCGCCGCGCAGGATTTGCTCCAGGACCCCTGGGGCGCCTACGACCTGGAGCAGCTCCTCGGCGCCGTCAACTGGCTCGTCCAGGACGGGCACCGCGCCGACTTCACGCAGGACGCCCGCCTCGCCGCCCGGCCCCCCGCCGCGCAGCGCGAGTACGAGGCGCTGCTGCGCGAGGTCGACGGCCTCATCGCCGGCGACCGGCTGGAGCCCCCGTTCGTGGAGCGGCTCATCGAGCTCGTCCGCGTCCGGTACGGGGACGAGGGCGGCTCGTACGCGCGGCTCGTCCCGCCGCTGCTGCGCGACGAGCCCGGCGCGGACGCGAGCGAGGAGGGCGCCGAGCTCGCCCTGTTCCTCCACCAGCTCTTCAACGACCGCAACCACGCGGCGGAGGAGCTGCACCGGCTGAAGGTCCTCGCCGACCCGGCGCTGCGCGCCAACGTGGGACGGTTCCTCATCTGGGACTACGGGCGCGCACTCATGCTCTACCGGTGGGGCCACATCGTGGGGTGGCTGACCGAGGAGTACTGCTGGGACCGGATGCTCCCGCTGGCGCTCGACATCCAGCGCCGGTACACGTCCTGGCGGGACATGGCGACCTGCTACCTGCAGGGACGGCTCCTGTGGTCGGGCGGCGGCGGCAAGGCGCAGGCCGAGTACGAGCAGCTCATCGAGGAGCTCGCCACCGACCCCCGCAGCCCGTGGAACCTCGTCCCCTGGGACCTGGACCTCACCCGCGACTGGCCCTGACCGCCGCGGTATCCGCCGAGGAGCGGCCCCAGCCCCGGATGACGGAACTAGCCGATCACGCCGCCCTGGTAGGCGGCGCCGCCCGCGTCGCCCGCCGGGCCCGGGAAGCCGCCCGCAGCGCCGCCTCCCGGTTGGGCGCCGCCTCCGGGCTGGGCGCCTCCCTGGCCGGACGCCTTCCAGCTGCGGGCCGGGGCGTCGGTCGCGCCCTCCGGGTACACCATCCCGCCGAGCCAGTGGACGAGGGAGTCGGCGAACTTGCGCGCGACGCGGACCGCGTCCGGCACGTCGGCGGCCGCGCGGATGTCCACCCACCAGACCGGGGCCACCACCCGCGCCGCGAACTCGGGGCCGAGCAGCCGGCCGATCTCGCCCTGCACCGACACCTGCACGGCGTCCTCGATCGACACGAGCAGGCGTCCCTCGCCGTCGTGCAGGCGCGTGGGTTCGGGCTCGCCGCCGCGCAGCTCCAGCGGCTCGCCCATCGCGATCATGCCGTCGGCGACGGCGTGCACGTCGGGACGGCGGCGCACCAGCGCGACCAGGTCGCTGCTCATCGCGTCACCCCCGCGGTCAGCGAGCGCGAGAACACCTCGTACACGACGCGCGTCACCGCGGCGCGGGCGGCGGCGGAGATGCGGGACATGTCGACCGAGCTGCCCGTGGCGAGCTGCCGGTCGTACGGGACGGACACGACGGGCAGCCCCCATGCGGTGAGCATCTGGTGCGCGCGTTGCAGGTCGGCGCCCACCTGCGGCGCGTGCGACACCATCGCGATGACGGTGCGCGGCAGCAGCGCCTGCTGGTTGTTGGAGGAGAACCACTCCAGCGCCCCGCGCGCGCTCAGGGCGCCGTCGACCGTGCCCGGGGTGACAAGGACGAGGCCGTGCGAGCTCGCGATGACGCCGCGGTTCACCTCGGTGAGGATGCCCGCGCCGCAGTCGACGACCGTCGCGGAGACGTACCGGCTCACCGCGCTGAGGGCGGTCTGGAACGTCTCCAGGGTGAACTCCCCCGCGATGCGTCCGTCGCGCGTGGACGACAGCACGTAGAGGCCGTCGGGGGTGCGGGTGAGGAAGCGCTCCGCCTCCTCGAACGTGTGCGGGTTCTGCGCCGCCAGGTCGAACAGCGACAGCTGCGAGCGGACGCCGAGACGCAGCGGCAGCGAACCCAGCTCGGCGTCGGCGTCGGCGGCCAGCACCCGGTCGACGCGGTGCCGGGCCAGCTCCGTCGCGACCATCGCCGCCATCGTCGTCTTGCCCGCGCCGCCGCGCACGCTCGCCACCGCGATCTGCCGGGAGCTCGGCACCTGCCGCTGCATCAGGTCGGCGAACGCGGCCCGCTCCCGGGCCTCCCGTCCGCCGCCGCCCATGGCGTTGCGGACGCCGCGTCCCATGCGGCGGGCGAGGGGGTCGCCGTGCTGGTTCTTGCGGACGAGGTCGTGGGCCGGGATCTGGTGACCGCCGCCCGCCTGCTCGGCCGGGACCGGGTGGGCCGGCGCCTGGGGTGCGGGAGCGGCGGCGTTCGCGTCCGCCTGCCGGCCGGCGGCGTCGGTGGACGACGGCACCGCGCCGAGGACGGGGTTGACCGCCGCCGCCCAGTCGAAGTCGGAACCGATGAGGGGCTCGAGGTGCTCGGGCTGGGCGTGGCCCTGGCCTTCCGCCGTCGGCTGCTCCGCCGCGGCCTGCTGCGCGGCGGCCTGCTGGGCCGCCGCCTGTTGCGCTGCCGCTTGCTGCGCGGCGGCCTGCTGAGCCGCCGCCTGCTCGGCCGCGGCGCGCTCGGCCGCTGCTTGCTCAGCGGCTTGCTGCGCCGCCGCTTGTTGTGCGGCGGCCTGTTGCGCAGCGGCCTGCTCGGCTGCCGCACGCTCGGCTGCCGCACGCTCGGCTGCCGCACGCTCAGCGGCTGCTTGCTCAGCGGCTTGCTGAGGGGGCGCTTGTTGGGCGGCCATCGGCTGGGCGAAGGGCTGCGGGGCGGCGGGCTGAGCCGCGGGCTGCTGGGCGGCGGGCTGCGGGGACGGGTCGGGCGGCTGCGGGAGCAGGGGCTGCGGTTCCGGGAGCAGCGGGGCCGGGCCGTCGGGCGCGTCCTGCCCCAGCTCGACGGGCGCGGCGAACGGCGGCACCTCGGGGGGTGCCGGTGAGGCCGCCTGCACGGGCTGCGGAGCGGGTTGCGGGACGGGCGCGGCTGCCGGCTGCTGCTCAGGCGCGGGACGGGGCGGCGCCTCCGCCCCCCAGGACCCCTGGGCCGGGCTGTTCGGCGTCGCGTCGAGCATCTGGAATCCCCGCCGCGATACGCCGATCTCGCGCAGGACCGCGTGCTGCCAGCTGGAGTCGGACACCTGCCTCCCCTCTCACCGGCCAGCCTACGAGACACTCGTCACCGCACGCACCGAGACCGGATGCATGACCCATCCGTCTCAGCCTAGGAGCCATACCTCATCAGGGTTTCATCGGCACGGAGACCTGCATATGGGAAATCTGCCATGAAATCCCCAGGCCCCTCCCGTAGTCTGGCCGGATCTCAGTCGGCACCCCGCACGTGAACCGCCCGGAGCGAGCATGAACCCCCCACCTTGGCCCGGTCAGCCGTCCGGCGGGCCGGGATACCCGCCGCCGGGCGGGCCTGTCGGCCCGCCCCCGCCGCCGATGCCCGGCGGCCCCGGCTTCCCTCCCCCGCCCCCGCCGCGCGGCGGCGCCAGCACGCTCGTGTGGCTGCTCCTCGTCGGCTCGGTGCTGGCCGTGGCCATCGTGGGCACGGTCGCCGTCCTCGTGTTCGGCGACGATGACAAGGAACCGGCCAGGACGCTCTCGCTGCCGTCCACGACGCGCCTGCCGACCCTCGAATCGACGACGGAACCGACGACGCAGCCGACGCCCACCCGCTCCAGCGGCGGGGCGGTCGACCCGTCCGGCGTGCTGAGCCGGACGATCACGACGGCGAAGGGCAACGTGTTCACGCAGGCGGGGACCCGCACCGAGTCGTGCACCACCCGCGCGAACTCCGTGCTGCTGCCCGCGCTGCGCCGGCACCCCTGCGTCGGGAGCATGTACTCGGCCGTCTACGCCAACCCGTCAAAGCAGATCATCACGTCGGTCTCGATCCTGAAGTTCGCCACCTCGACGGACGCGTCCATCGTCAAGGGCTACACGAACCAGGAGGGCTGGCCGAAGCTGCTGACCCCCTCGGACGCCAGCGGGCTTCCGCAGCCGAAGGCCGACCCGGCGTACTGGACGCGGACCTGGGCGCAGGGCTCCACGGTCGTCTACGCCCAGTCGTACTGGTCCAACGGCGGCCCGACCGGCGGCCGCACGGGCAGCGTCTTCGCGACCGCCGGGGAGCTCGGCGTCGAGGTCACCAACACGCTGCTGTGGAGCAACTGATCGCGGGCCGGGCGGCGCGCCTCGGCGTCAGCCGCCCTGCCCCGGCTCCTCGCCGTCCTTCTCGTCCTGCTGAGCCTGCTGGGCCCTCGCCTGCTTGCGGGCGAGGGACGACTCGTACGCGGCCAGCATCCGCTCCCCGCCGGGACGCATCTCGAACCGGATGCCCCGATCGCCCTCGTAGGGGTTCCGGTGGTCGAACCCACCGCGGTAGATCTCGTCCGGCACCCGCTCGGGGAAGGCGTCGCAGTAGGGGATCCAGCGGTCGAGCGACGTCTGCGCGCCAGGGTTGGACCTCTTCTGCAGGCGCACGCACGCGTCACAGATGTTCGGCCTCCTGCGCATCGTTCGCCACACCCCTCCAAGGTCGTCCTCTGGGATCGCGCGGCGCACCGCGCGGTCCCCGAAGTGTTCCACAAGCCAGGGTTCCACAGGGCGGACGGCTTCCGGCGGCATCGTGCGACGTCCGAGCACTGCATGGCAATCACGGACAGTCCGGAACAGGTTGCGAAATCCACATTGAAACCCCTATAAATGATCAATCCCTGTGTGTACCTGTGATCGTGCGCGGTCGCGGGCTCTTGCAAGCTCCCGACGAACAGAGGGGTGCCTGTGCGCGCTGAATGGCAGGCGCATATCGACGAGCTCCTGCAGACGTACCAGGAGAAGCGCCGGCAGATCCAGGACATGCAGTCCAAGCTGGAGGCGATCGAGGCCGAGGCGGAGGCCGCCGACGGCATGGTGAAGGTGAAGGTCGACCGGCAGGGCCGGCTGACCTCCCTCGAACTCGACCCGCGCGTGCAGCGCAAGCTCGGCTCCGCGGAGCTCGCCGAAGCGATCATGGAGGCGTCCCGGGACGCGCAGGCGCAGGTCGTCGAGCAGATGCGCGCGGCGATGCAGGGACTCGCGCCGGAGGGCGCCGCGGAGGGCGGCGTCGACTTCGGCAAGCTGCTGCCGGAGCGGCCGGACGACTTCGACGCGATCCGCGAGCGGCTCGGAATCCCGCCGCGATGACCTACGAGTACCTCGAGGTCGACACAGAGGAGCTCAAGCGCGCGGGCAAGGGCTTCCACGACGGCGCGACGCAGCTCAAAGCGATCTACGACCGGCTCAACTCCGCGCTGATGGCCGAGGGCGAGTGCTGGGGCTCCGACGAGACCGGCAAGACGTTCGCCGAGGGCTACAAGGAGCCGAGTACGAGCGTCCTGGAGTCGTTCCCCAAGCTCAAGGACGGCCTGGAAGGCATCAAGAAGGGTGTCGACCAGATGGCCAAGACCTACAAGCAGGCAGAGGACGCCTCGAGGCTGAAGTGAGCTGATCGTGGGTCTTGAAATCCCAGAACCGGTCCAGTGGCTGTCCTGGATCATCGGTTCCGACTGGCCTGAGGGCGACGAGACGGCCATGCGCCGCGCCGCCGAGGCGTGGCGCACCGCCGGCACCGAGATCAACGAGCTGATCGAGGACCTCAACCAGACGGCGGGCGACGTGCGCGCCGCGCTCGACAGCGGCGCGGCCGAGGAGTTCGGCAAGAAGTGGGACCAGTGGGTCTCCACCGATCCGCAGATCCTGACGAAGCTCGTCGAGTCGTGCGGGCAGCTCGGCGAGACGCTGGACGGCGGCGCGCTCGACATCGAGTACGCGAAGTACATGTTCATCGCGCTGCTGATCATCACGGCGATCGAGATCGCCTACCTGATCGCGGCGGCGTTCGCGACGTTCGGTGCGTCCACCGCGGCCATCCCCGCCGTGGAGGCCGGGGCCCAGGTCGCGTCCAGGACCATCTTCCAGCGGCTGCTGGAGTGGCTGAGCCAGCGGTTCCTCGGCGCCGTCCTCAAGGGCGCCGTGGTCGGCGCGCTCCAGGGCGGCGGGCTCGACCTGCTCGTCCAGGGCGTCCAGATCGCGCAGGGCAACCGCGACGGCGTCGACTGGAAGAAGACCGGCTCCGCCACCCTCGACGGCGCGATCGGCGGCGCCATCTCCGGCGGCATCGGCCACGGCATGGGCAAGGTCCCCGGCCTGAACGGCCCCGCCGACACCGCGCTCGGCGGCATGGCCAAGGGCATGGTGCGCGACGGCGTGTCCGAGGCCGTCAGCGGCGTGGCCGGCACGGTCGCCACCGCCGCCGTGCACGGCGACCCGCTGACCTGGGACTCCATCGCCAAGGGCGCCACGTCCGGCGCGTTCGGCGGCGCCGTCGGCGGCGGCAAGGACGGCCTCAACGAGTACAACTCGCACGTTCCCGGCGCCAACCCGCCGAACCCGAGCACCCCGCCGACCCCGACGAACGACCCGGCCCCCACGCCCTCCCACACCCCCTCGCCGTCCACCGGCGGCGGTGACGGCGGCGGAGGCGGCGACGGCGGCTCCAACTCCGGCGGTTCCCACTCCAACTCCGGCGGCGGGGGCGGCGGCTCCAACTCCGGCGGTTCCCACTCCAACTCCGGCGGCGGGGGCGGCGGCTCCAACTCCGGCGGCGGAGGCGGTGGTGGATCCCACTCCGGCGGTGGCGGAGGCGGCGGCGGGTCGCACTCCGGCGGTGGCGGAGGCGGCGGCTCCCACTACGGCGGCGGCGATGGCGGCGGAGGCGGGGGCGGCGGCAACCGCATCGCCACGCTTCTCGGCGACACCGGCGGCGGAGGCGGCGGCGGGGCTTCCCTGGCCTCCGCCGGCGGCGACGGCGGCGGGGCGTCCTCGGGCGGCGGGCCCGGCGGCGGCTCGGGCGGCGGCCTCGGCGGCAACCCGTCCGGATTCGGCGGCTCGTCCTCGTCCGGCGGGGGTCCTGTAGGCGGCGGTGCGGTCGGCGGCGGTCCCGCGGGCGGCGGCGCGGCGCCCGGTGGCATGGCCCCCGTGGGCGGCGGTGCCCCCATGGGCGGCGCGGCTCCCGGCGGCGCGTCCCCCGGTGGAGGCGGCCCATCCGGCGGCGGCGCGACCGGCGGCGGTTCCTCCTCGGCCGGCGGCTCTTCGTCTTCTTCGCCGAGTGGCGGCGGCTCGTCCTCGAGCAGTGGCGGCGGCGCAGGTTCGGGCGGCGCACCGGGCGGGGGCTCCGGCACCCGCGGCGGCACCACGCCCCCGAGCGGCGGCTCGTCCTCTCCGGGCGGCGGCTCGTCCACCCTGCACGGCGGCGCCTCGGACGGCGGTTCATCGCCGCACGCGGGCTCGTCGACGCCAGGTGAAGGGCAGCCCACGCCGCACCCCGGGTCATCCAGCCCCGGCGAGAACACGGCACCACCCCACACCACCTCTTCGCCCCCCGGCGACGGCTCGACCACCCCTGGGGACGCCTCGACCACTCCCGGGGAAGGCACGTCGGCACCCCACGACGGCACTTCCACGCCCGGCGACGGCTCGACCGCTCCGCACGAGGGCTCGCCCACCCCCGAAGACGGCACGTCGGCACCACACGACGGCACTTCCACACCTGGGGACGGCTCCACCACCCCGCACGACGGTTCGACCACTCCTGGGGACGGCACGTCAGCACCGCACGACGGCACATCCACGCCCGGCGACGGCTCGACCACCCCGCACGAGGGCTCGCCCACGCCCGGCGACGGCTCCACCACCCCGCACGAGGGCACCTCCACGCCTGGGGACGGCTCCACCACTCCGCAGCCGGGGGCGTCCAGCCCGGGTGACGGGACGGCCACGCCGCCTCCCGGCTCGCCCACTCCTGGCGATGGCGCCCCTACGCCGCCTTCCGGAAGCTCCGCTTCTCCCGAGCCGACGGCCGGGAGCGCGCCGACGCCTACCGGGACCCCGTCGCCGACCCGCACCGAGGGGAACGCGAGCACGCCCGGCGGCGAGACTCGCACTCCCGCAGGCAGCGACCCCGCGTCCGGCGACCCGGCGAGGGGCACCACACCTGGCGACGGCACCGTTCCCCATGAGGGCACCACGCCTAGCGGCGGTGCGACGCCCGGCGATGGCGCGACACCGTCCGGCGATGGCCCGGCGCCCGGTGGCGAGGGCACGAACACCGCGTCCGGCGCGGACCCGCGCGCCTCCGAGGGGTCCACCGATCCGCAGGACGCCATGGCGCGGCCTGAGGACGGTTCCAGCGGAGGGCCCGGCTTCGTGGCCATGCCGATCATGCCGATGGGCACGATGGGCGGACCGGCCGGGACGGCATCCCCGGGCGGCGTGCGCCCGCCTTCGGGCGGCGGTGGGACGGGGCGGACGCCCGCGTCCTCGTCTCCGTCCTCCTCCCCGTCGTCGCCGCGGCCGTCCGAGCGTCCAGGCGGGGACGGCGGTCCGCCGCTGGAGTCCCCGCGTCCCAAGCAGGAGTCCTACGACCCCTCGGATCCGGGCTCGCAGCCGAAGCCGGCGCCGATCGAGAACGTGGACGACCAGGGCGTCGTCCGCAACGAGCAGACTCCGCCGCACGACGAGACCTCCCAGCCGGACGAGGAAGCGCCGCACAAGAAGGAGGCGGGCGACGGGAGCACGCCGGACGACGGCACTTCCGGCGACGGCTCGTCCAACGAGGACGGCTCGTCCGACAAGTCGCAGGACCTCTCCGACGCCGAGCGGCAGACGCGGGACATCCTCTCCCAGTTCGGCGACGACGCGCCCACCGTGGACTTCACGTCCAGCCCGATCGACCCGGCCGCGGTGCACGAGGTCAACAACGCCATCCAGCAGCTCGCGGCGGACTACCCGAGCACGATGCGGGGCCTGACCCACATCGGTTCGGAGGACTTCAACCAGTCGCTCGGGCCGGGCAACGACGACGTCCTCGCCTACGCGACCCCCGAGTCCAACAGCCCCGGCATCTACCTCAACGAGGACGCGTTCGGGGACAACGCCGCGCGCGCCGAGGACGGCGCCGACGAGGAGGCGACCGGGTTCACCGTGCCCGGCGGCGGCTCGACGGAGGGCGTCTTCACGCACGAGTTCGGGCACCACCTCGGGGAGCAGCTGCTCAACGACCCGAGGATGCTCGCGGACCTGAACCGGGCCGTCTCCAACGCGCTCGGCGTCCCTTACGACGCGACGCAGCCGCACGACGCGGCCACGCAGCAGCGCGTCGAGAACGCCCTGTCCGGCTACGGGTCCGGCGATCCCCACGAGATGATGGCGGAGGCGTTCACCGAGTACCGCCTCGCCGAGAACCCCCGCGCGCTCGCCCAGGCCATCGGCCAGGTCATGGACCAGCACCTCGGGGCCAACAGCACCCAGGCGCCGAACGGCACGACGAACGGTGGCGGCTCCACCACGTCCCAGAACCCGGACGGCGGCGGCGCGCCCGACGGCAACACCTCAACGAACGACGGGCAGCCTCACCCCAAGGAGAGCCAGCCGGGCTCGGACGAGACCCAGCCCCGTCCCGACGAAGGCCGGACGCCCGCCGACCAGAACCAGCCTCTCGGTGAGGACGGACGGCCGCGCCCGGACAGCCAGGCTCAGCCCCGCCCGGACGAAGGCCAGCCGGGTGCGGACAACGGCGGCCAGACGCGGAACGACGAGGGACCGGGCCGCACCGACGAGAACCCGCCCGGCGAGGACGGACGCACGCCCGCAGAGGGCGAAACCCGCCCCCGCACCGACGAGGAGCAGCCCCGAGCAGACGACGGCCGGCCACGTACGGACGAAGGCCGGCCCCGCACGGACAACGAAGGCCAGCCTCGAACCGACGATGGTCGGCCGCGCACGGACGACGAGGGCCGGCCCCGCACCGACGACGGCCGACCGCGCACCGACGACGAAGGGCGACCCCGCACCGAGGACGGCCGGCCCCGCACGGACGACGGCCGACCGCGCAGCGACAACGAGGGTCAACCGCGCGCCGATGAAGGGCAGCCGCGGGCGCGGGACGGGCAGCCGCACGATCCCGCCGACGGGCCGCGGCCGCGCCACGACGCGCCGAGCGGCCTGCCGGACCATCTGCACGACGCCTGGCGGAACAGCGCCGAGACCCCGGCGGGACGGGCCCTCTACGGACCCGACGAGCCGCACATGCGTGGGGCGGCGGGGATGGTGCCGCCCGACCCGGCGGGCCGGTTCGTCCTCGACGCGCACGGCAACCGCGACGGCGTGATCGTCGGGGACCGGCCGATGAACGCGGCGGACCTCGCGGCGCTGGTCCGCAGCGACCCGAACTGGAACGGGCGCGACCTGCTCCTGCTGTCCAACAACAGCGGGGACGGGCGCTTCGCCGCCGACCTCGCGCAGCACCTCGGGGTCCGCGTCACGGCCCCGACGGGGGCGGTCGACCTCAACGCTCACGGCCGCCCCGAGTCGTCCGGCTGGGCCGTCCACGACCGGGACGGCAGCGAGGTGGCGCCCGACCCGGTGCGCCGCTTCCCCAGCAACGACGAAGGCCAGTGGTACGGCGACAACCGTCTCGGGGACCAGTTCCGGAACCTGCCGCCGCACCTGCAGAACGCGCTGTACCAGTACACCGTCCAGTCGATGCCGAACGCGTTCCTGCGGCCGGGCGCCGACCTGCAAGGCGCGCTGAACCACTGGCAGGGCGAGTTCAACAGGGCCTGGGCGCTGGCCGGGATGAACGACGGCAGGACCCTCCCGTCGGTGGGAGACCTCGAACGCTGGTCGTCGCACCCGAACCTCACCCCGGAGCAGCGCGCCCTGATCGACGACGTGCTGCTGTCCGACGACCCGGAGGCCCGCCTGGGCCAGATCGGCAAGGACGCGGGCTACTGGTCGTTCCTGAACCAGTACTTCGGTGAGACGCCCACCGTGGACGCGTTCAACCAGCGCATCGGCGAGCTCGACCAGGCGCTGAACCAGCCTCTCCCGGAGCCCGTGCAGACCGAGCGCGGTCTGCACGACGTGAGCTTCATGCGGCTCCCGGACGGCACGGCGCTCGGCCCGCGCGACGCGCACCTGCTCGTCGGCACGATCCAGCACGAGCCCGCGTACATGTCGACGTCGCTCGGACGCGATCCCGCAGTCGTCGACAACAGCCCGTTCAGCTACCGGATCCACATGGACCTGCCGGAGGGCTCGCACGGCGTCTGGATGGGACGCAACAGCGCCTTCTCGGACCAGCGCGAGCTCATCCTGCCGCGCGGCACCCAGTACCAGATCACCCATGTGGACACCAACGCCCGGGACGCCGACGGGAACCCCATCGTCGAGATCCGCGCCACGGTGATCCCCCCGGGGGCCCCGGCCCCCGACCCGCTCAGCGCCGGCAACGTCGCCGCCCCGCACAGCACCAACCCGGCCTGGGCGGGCGCGCCACCGAACCCCGGCCCGTCGCCGCACCCCGGCCCGTCGCCCACCCCTGGGCCTTCGCCGCATCCTGGGACGCCGCCGAACACCGGGTCGTCCGGCCCTGGCTCGTCCCACCCAGGGCCGCCGCCGCGCTTCCGCTCCACGCCGCCCACCGACCCGGGCACCACCCCGTCGTCTGGCGGGAACGACCCGGCGCCGCGCCCCGGCACCGACAACACCCCGCCCGCAAGCGGCAACGAGAACGGCCCCGCGGCCCCCGGCGACAACGGGCCGGCACCACGTACCGACAACCCCGTTCCGGGTAGCAATGAGGGCCCGGCACCACGCAGCGACAACCCGGCCGACCCCACCAACACCAGCGCGCCCCCACACCCCAGCACCGACACCCCCGCAGCACGCAACGAGACCACCCCCGCCCCACGCGCAGGCGAAGGCCCAGCCGCACGTGGCGGGGAAAGCCCTGCGGCACGCGCAGGCGAAGGACCCGCCGCGCGCGGAGGCGAAGGACCCGCCGCACGTAGCGGAGAAGGCCCAGCCGCACGTGGCGGGGAAAGCCCTGCGGCACGCGGAGGCGAAGGACCTGGCGCACGTGGTGGGGAAGGCCCAGCTGCGCGCGGAGGCGAGGGGGCCGCTGCGCGTGGGGAGGACGGTGGCGCGGGAGCGCACGACCCGGCGGCGCGGTCGGAGGACGGTGGGCAGCCCCGCGACGAGGACGGGACTCACGACCACGACGCGGACCCCGGTGAGACACCGCCCGACGGTCTTCCCGACCACCTGCACGACGTCTTCCGGGGCAGCCAGGAGACGCCTGGCGGGCGTGCCTTCTACGGGCCCGACGAGGGTCCCATGCGGGATCTCGCGAGCCGGGTGCCCGCCGACCCGAACCGGTTCATCGTCGACGGGCACGGTGACGCGGACGGGATGCGGGTCGGGGGCCGGCGGCTCAGCGTCGACGACGTCGCCGACCTGATCCGCAACGACCCGAACTGGGACGGCCGCGAGGTCATGCTGCTGTCGTGCGAGACGGGCGACGGCCAGTTCGCCACCCAGCTCGCGCAGCGGCTCGGCGTCCCGGTGACCGCCCCGCACGGGCTCGCCTGGTCGGACGCCGACGGCAACGTCTACGCCTCGTCCGGACGCCCCGGCGAGGACGGGCGGACCCGGCCCGACCTCCCGCCGAACGGCGGCTGGCAGACCCACCGCCCGGACGGCGGCACCGCCCCCGCCGGGCGCGACGGATACGCCCCCGGCCACCCGGTGTCCGACGCGGGCTCCGCAGCCGAGCGCCCAGGCGAGGGCGACGCCACCCGCGGCTCACCCAAGCAGGATCCGTGGAATCCGCCGCAGGTGAACAGGGCCGACACCCAGAACCACTCCCTGAACGCGAAGCAGCACGCCGCGGACGTCGACTATCCGAAGCGGGAAGGCCGCCACCGCATTCTGGCGGTGGACGAGGCAGGCCACCCCGTCCTGGACGAGAACGGGCGCCAGATCGTCCGCTCCATCGTCTACACGAACGCGGACGGCCAGGTCACCCACATCACGAACCCGCAGGCGGAGGGCGAACCGGGCGCGCTGCGGAACCCCAACGAGAACATCGACCTGACGCGGCCGAGGCCCGGCGTCGTCCACCAGATCGACTTCGGGCAAGGCGACCCGCACGTCTTCGTCGGCACCGACGACAACGTGTCACCCGCCGCCGCACCCTTCGACCCGCCGACCCACACGGCCGACGGCGAGCCTCTCAACGAGGTCACCGAGACCGGGCACGACCCGTCGAGCGGGCCCTACAGCGCGCGGCAGCCGCTGGCCGAGAACTCCAGGATCGCGGTCTACGACAACCAGAACCGCCTGCACGGCATCTTCTGGACGGACGGCGACGGCAACATCACCCACGTCCGGACGTGGTACGGCGACAGGAACGGCGCCGCCCACTACAACCCTGAACTCGGCCTGCTCCTGCACAAGGACGACGGGGTCCCGCTCCCCAACGTCAACTACATGGTCGAGCCGCGCACCCGGTTCACGGACCTCGACCCCGCCGACTTCGACCCGATCGACGCCGTTCGACGCGGCGATCTCGGCGCCCAGAGGACGCCCGACGACGGGCTCCCCGATCCATCCGAGGCATCGCCGCCTCCCCGGGAGGACTACCAGGTCAAGCCCGGCACGTTCCTCTTCCACACCGACGAGAACGGCCAGGCCGACATGGCCACCGGCCGTCCCGACTACGAGACGGGCGGCGGCCGCCGTTACGGGGCTCAGCAACACGTCGGGGGTATGGGTGAGGATGAGTACCCCAGGGCGGACTTCAACGGCGGCCACATCTTTGGCCATGACGGGCGGGGTCCGAGGGAGCGCATCAACTACTTCCCGCAATGGGAGATCGAGAACCAGGGCAGGAACGCCCACCAGGTCACTCGGCCGGAGAGCTGGTACGGGCTGGAAAGGCAGCTCGCGACGCTGGACAAGGACCCCGACAACAACATCAGGGTCGACCGGTTCGAGTTCTTCGCCGAGCCCAACCGCAGCGCCGCGGGCGACCTCGCGTACACGCCGCGGGTGGTCCACGCGCGATGGGCACAGACCGACTTCACAGGCAATCCGCCGGTCACGACGGTCCACTACCGGACCTTCTACAACCTGCCGCCGGGTCAGCTCGGCACGCCGCCCACGACACCTCTCAATCCGGACGGCACGCCGAAGAGCCCGGCGCGCCCGTTCGGCTGGGCGGAACCGGCCGCCAGGTCACCGGAGCCGCCCCAGCCGGCGTCCCGCTCGACCGATCCCCCCACGCAGGACGGGACCACTCCTCGAAACGACGCGACTCCGTCCGCCGACCCGGCGACCCGCTCCGCCGAGCCGCCTCCGCAGAGTGGCACAACACCGCCAACCGCCCCGGCGACCCCTTCGGCAGAAGCGACCCCGCAGGGCGGCACGACACCGCACAACAGCACGCCCCCGCCCGCCGACCCGGCGGCCCGTTCCGCAGAACCCACGCCGCAGCACGGCACGACACCGCACAACAGCACGCCCCCGCCCGCGGACCCGGCGACCCGCTCCGCGGAACCCATGCCGCGGGACGGTGCGGGGTCCCGGTCCGAACCGGCCGGCGAGGCCGGGCCGGAGCGCGGGCAGGGCGACTCGGACGAGGCCGCGCCGGAGCACCGGGCGTCCGACGAGGTGATGCGCCAGGTCCACGACGATCCGCGCGTCCGGGAGATGCTGGACCGGGCCGGGGAGCCGCTGGGCGAGCAGTTGCGCACGCAGTTGCAGGACGCACTTCCGAACCACCCCGAGCTGGCCCGCATCGTCGCGGGACACGGCCTGAACGACGTGGAGACGTCCCTCCGCGAGTCGCTTCTCGAACGCCCGAAGACGCTGAACAGCGTGCTGAGCCACCCCGAGGCCGTGCGGATCCTCGAAGGGGCCGTGCACGACGTCAACCAGCGCGGCGCGGACGCCATCCTCGGCGGGGAGAGGGTGAAGGCGCAGCCGACGCCTCTCACGCCCGAGCAGGAGCAGGTCAGCCGGCGGCTGGCCGACTCCGTGGTGCAAGGGCGGCGACCGGGCGAGGAGGCCGTTCCGCATGTTGCGCCGGACCAGCCCGGTTTCGACCCGTCGAGGGTCGACCCCGAGGCCGGGCGCGACGACCCGTACATCAACGCCTACCTGGACGGCCTCTACCACGCCAAGCACGAGTCAGAGGCCCTGCTGCACGCGCTCGTCCACGACCCGGAACTCGCGGAGATGGGCGCCGACCCGAAGCTGCGCCCCGGCGACAAGGACCGGACCCGAGCCCTCGACAAGATCATGGGCGACTACGTCGGGGACGCGAGCCGGCTGAACGACCTGCTCGGTGCCCGCATCCAGTTCCGTTCCGTGGACGGGCTCTACCGGGCGCTCGGCGACATCGAACGGATCGCCGGAAAGCACGGCGTGGAGATCGTGTCCGTCAAGGACCGGATGCAGAACCCGGTCCCGAGCGGCTACCGCGACGTCCAGATGACGGTCCGCATGCCGAACGGGCACATCGGCGAGTTGCGGCTTCACCTGCGGTCGATCGACGACGTGGCCTCCTACGAGCACTCCCTGTACGAGGTGCGCCGGGACCTGCCGAACGTCGCGGAGGCCCAGAACCGCACCGTCACCCCGGAGGAGCTCGCGCTCGACGAGGCGATCAAGCAGCGGGTGATCGGCCGCTTCCAGGAGGCCCTGGACGAGGCGCTCCACGGCCCGCCGCCGCACGCCCGGACCGCCGCTCCGCACGACGCGGGTTCGCACGAAGCGCCTTCGGGCGACGGCCAGGCCGCCCGCCCCGAGACGGCGCCGCGTCCCGAGGTCGCCGCGAAGTACGGCTGGTACTCCGAGCCCGCGCCCGAGGCCCCCGCGCCCTCGCACGGCACGCCCCCCGAGAGCGGAACGGACGGCGTCCGGCCGCCGCACTCGGAGGACCCCGTGCACGACGGCGCCGGCAAGGACGACGACGACGAGGGCACCGCCGGCAAGGACGACGACACGGCGGACGGCGGGGACGACCCGGTGCCCGCCGACCTCCCCGAGCACCTGCACGACCTCTACCGGGACAGCGAGAGCACCCCGGCCGGACGGTCGTTCTTCGGCCCGGACGAGCCAGCCATGCGCGACCTCGCGCGCCGCGTCGAGCCCGACCCGGACACCTTCGTCGTGGACGGCCACGGCGACCGGGACGGTGTGCTGGTGAACGGGCGGCGGCTGAGCGTCGACGACATGGCCGCGCTCATCCGCAACGACCCGAACTGGAACGGCCGCCAGGTCATGCTGCTGTCCTGCCGGACGGGCGAGGGCGACTTCGCCGCGCGGCTCGCGCAGCAGCTCGGCGTCCCGGTGGTGGCCCCGCGCGGGCTCGCCTGGTCGGACTCCGACGGCAACGTGTTCGCATCCTCCGGACGTCCCGGCCCGGACGGGCAGCAGCGTCCCACCTGGCCGCCGGACGGCGGCTGGGACGTGCACCGCCCCGACGGCACCGTCCTCGCCGGGGACGGCGGCCACCCGCCCGGCCATCCCGGCGACGCCGGCCATCGCGAGCACGGCGGCGAGCCGCAGGACGCCGAGGCGCGCGGGCTGCGCGACTGGCTGCGGCCGGAGGGCCGGACCGATCCCGACGGGGTCCACCGGTTCGACACCGACCGGCAGGGCGAGCGCTACGGCGAGAACCGGCTCGGGCACGTGTTCCGCAACCTGCCCGACCATCTGCGGCGCGCCGCGTGGTGGTACACGCGGCAGTCGATGCCGAACCGGTTCCTGCGTCCGGGCGGACCGGACGTCGGCGCCCACCTGAACCGCCTCGCGTGGTCGGAGTGGTCGGCGAACCAGCTGCACCACCTGAACGGCGGGCGGATGCCGACCCGGCTGGAGGAGATCGTCCGGCTGCGGAGCCGCACGGACCTCGACCCGCACCAGCGGCAGCTCGTCGACCGGCTGCTCGCGCCGCCGCTGACGTCGGTGACGGCGCGCCTCGAACAGCTGCGGGCCGACCACCAGGAGCGCCACTGGCTGCGCCAGTACCTCGGCGAGGAGCCGACGGAGCAGGCGTTCTGGCGGCGCATCGCCGAGATCGACCAGGCGCTGAACCAGCCGCTGCCCGAACCCGTCCAGGCCGTGCGCGGGCTGGCGGACCTGAACTTCCTGCTGGGACGGGACGGCCTGCCGCTCGCCGGGCGGGACCCGGTCGCCAACCTGGTCGGCACGGTGCAGACCGACGGCGCCCCCATGTCCACCTCGCTCGGGCGCGATCCCGCCGAGGTGGACGGGCAGTCGTTCGGCAACCGCGTCCACCTGGTGCTGCCGCCCGGGAGCCGCGGGCTGTGGATGGGCTCCAGCAGCGCCTTCCCCGACCAGCGCGAGCTGATCCTGCCGCGGGGCACCCGCTATCAGATCACCAGTGTCGTGCACACCGGCTATGAGACGGTCACGCTCCGCGACGGAACCCGGCAGCGCAGGCCCACCTACGATATAGAGGCCGTGGTCATCCCTCCGGGACCGCCCACGCCCAGGTCAGGGCCATGATGGGCGGACGTCGACGTGAAAGGTGCGCGCTGAGATGAGTGACCTGCCTCCCCCGTGGGACCCAGGCGCTCCCCCGCCCCCGCCCGGGTCGCCGCCGCCCTTCCCCGACACCGGCCTGCTGCCGGCGTCGGCCTCGTCGTACGCGCACTGGACGCGGGAACCGCTGATCTACTACTGGGTGCGGCTGCGCGGCAGGCTGGTCGGCTGCCTGTGGGGGTCGGTCCGGCATCAGGCGGCCGGGTTCCTGCTCGTCCCCGACGTGTCGGAGCAGGAGATGTTCGCCGCCGACTTCTGGGAGGACCGGCTCGCCGAGGCGTACGCGGCGGACGTGCCCGCCGCCGAGGCCGTACGGCGCTGGAAGGGCGCCCCGGAGGACCCGGTGGGCGGCGGCATCCCGGCAGGCGAGGCGGAGCAGCAGGCTCCCGACCTGCGGGCCCTGCACCAGGTGGTCGCGCCCGGCTACCCGGTGCCGGAGGGGCCGTCGGTCCAGGACGGCAGGTTCGAGGACGGCACGCCCGCCGACCGGTCGCAGGGGTTCGGGCCGCTGTTCAGCGTCCTGCCGCCGACCTACCCCGACCAGGCGGCCGGGCCCGTCCGGTACCTGCCCGTCGTGCTCCAGGGGACGGTCGTGGGCTACGTGTGGGCTTCGGTGGACGGCCAGGCCGCCGGCTACCTGGGCCGGGAGCAGGCGGGAACGGCGGGCGAGGTCGCGGCCGGCCTGTGGAGGATGCGGCTGAGCGACGCCTACCAGGACGGCACCTCCTCCCTGGAGGCGCTGCGGCGGTGCGCGCTCGCGCCCGAGGACAGGCTGTCGGGCGCCGTCGACCGGGACGTGCCCGAGCAGGAGTTGCCGGGCCTCGACGCGCTGCGCGAACTCGCGCGCCAGTGAGGGGGCGAAATGGCTGAGGAGTATCCGCAGTACTACACCTATGAGCGGAGGCCGGTCGCGTTCGTCAAGGCGCCCGACGGCGGCCTGTTCGTCTGGGCGCTGTCCCCGCGGACCGGCGAGTTCCAGCTCGACAAGTCCTACCTGGACAAGATCTGGTTCGGGACCACCGCGGACATCGACACGCTTTCCCGGGACGAGTTCATCCAGCGGGTCGAGGAGTACCGGGGACGGTATCTGCGCGGTGAAGGCCCCGCGTACGCGCTCTACGAGACCATCAACGGCCTCTTGGAGGCGGCCCGCGCCGAGCCCCGCCCCCTCACGCCGGAGGAGAAGGCCCTCGTCCAGACGCTGCGCCTCCGCGCCCACGACCTTTTCGAGGCGGAACTCCGCGCGCAGGGACGGCAAGGGACGCCCGAGGACGCGTGAATGTCCCCTGAAACGCTCCCAGAGGTCCCGCAGGACGAGCACGAACTCGTCGAGCGGCTCTATCCGGAAAGCGCCTGGACGTTCGTCTGGGCGCGCCGGATATTGCGCGACTTCGCCGGCGACCGGGCCTCGCGTTTCCTGGTGGGGTGTCTGAGCGCGGGCTGCTGGTCGGTGCTGCACGGGGAGGGCGAGTGGCTGGCCGTCCGCTGCGCGGACGAGGCACCGGGTGAGGCGGCGGACGAGGCGACGCCTGCACACGCGGCCTCCTTCGAGTCGGCCCAGGACGCCACCGCGTACGCGGCCGCAGGTCTGATCGTCGACGAGAAGGTGACGCTCCACGAAGGCCTTCTGCGGCGAGAGCAGGGCGTCATCGATCACATCTGGGACGAGTCCGCGAAGCGCCTGGTGTGGCGGCTGACGGACGAGGGCGAGCGCCTGGTGGCGGCCTCTCGCGACGAGGGACGCCCCCGGTACGGAGAGTCCTGGATCGTCCTGGATCCAGTGTTCGAGGACCCCAGGGGCTACCGGGTGCTCCCGCGGACGCCCCGTCCGGACGGCGGCCGCTTCCTCGCCGAGCACGATCTCTTCGTGGCGCACGTCCGGGGCCGCCTTCCCGGCGACTTCGGTGCGAGCACCGGGGAGGAACTCGCGGAGAACACGCTTCTGGACACCTTCGCCCCCGCCGACGAGCCGTACCTGTTCACCCTGGACGCGCCTTTCGATCGGCGCGGGCTCTTCGGGGCCGGCGCGGAACTCGTGCGCAAGTTCTACCTTGTGCGGCGGCCCATCCGCGTCTATCAGGGGTTCCCGGTCAGGAACACCACCGTCCCCGCGCGTGGCAGGGCTCGCGCCGACGGAGCGCCGCCCAAGGGCACGGGATATCTCCTTCCACGCTCTCTCGCGGCCCTCCTCGAAGCCGGGGACATCGCCCGGATCACCGAAGCGGAGGCCGTCCGGATCTACACGGAGCAACGTGAGTCGCAACGCCGCCGGGACGGCTGAACCCATCCGGCAAGGAGGTGAGAAGCATGCTGAGCACGGCTGAGCAGGATGAGCGCCTGGACGAGATCGCATCGCTGCTCGTCCATCTTGCGCCCGGCGGTCTGGAGTCCATGAGGTTCGCCTATTCCGCGGTGGGCACCTCCCTGGAACGCGGAGTGCTTCCCTTCGGATCGATGGAGACCGAGGCGCTCCTCCCGCACTCCGGTGTCTATCCGCTGGTGCGCGAGCTTCGATCGCGGATGTACGTCGAGGGCGACGGCACCTGGTTGCAGATGGACCTGAAGGTTCACTTCCGGCCCGCGGCGACCTCGGTCACGGACGGCGGCACCCCCCGTTGGGAGGTCAGGTTCAAGAGCGTGGACGAGATCACCTTCATGGACGAGATCACCCCCGCCGCCGCGGCCGAGGAGCTGCGGATGTTCCCGCAGGAGCCCCACCGCGTCCCCGACTGGATGGCGCGCCTGGCGGCCGTCCAGGAGGCGGCGGACCGTTTCGACGCGGACGAGTTCTCATCCCAGCCGGAATCCGACCTGGAAGCCGCCCTGCCCGACGGGCTCGGGGGGGTGTTCGACACCGCGCGCGCCAGGCTGCGCGACCACCTGGCCGCCGAGCCGGGCGACCGGTTCCTGGTCGGCCGCCTGGCGGACGGCCGCTGGTCGATCGTCCATCTGGCGCCCGCATGGCTGGCCGTGCGCATGGCGGACGGCGAGTGCGTCGAGCGCCGGGCGTTCGGCGACCCCGCGGCCGCCGCGGCGTTCGCGGCCGGCGCCGCGCTCGCCGAGGCAGGCGCGGAAGTGAACTCCTCGGTCCTCCAGGGGGCGAACGTCCTGAGCAGGACCACCGTCCGCAAGGACGGTGTCGACGCTTGGAGGCTCACGACCCCCTCCGGCAACGGCACCGCCCAGATCACGACCCCCTTCGGCAACGGCACCGCCCAGATCCGGCGTTCGATCGGCGCCGAGCGGCCGAACGGCCCCGCCGCCCGAGGCCGCGCCTACTTCGCGCTCTCGCCGCTGGACAACAGGCCGGGCGGGTATTTCATCGTCCATCCCGGCCGCGTGCCCGCCAAGGGCGACTTCGTCAGCACGCACCAGATCTTCGAATGGCACGTCCGGTCATCGCTGCCCAAGGCCAAGGTCCCGCCGCCCGCCCCCGACGAAACGGTGACGCTGGAAGCCGGAACGGAACTGGACACCTACGACGGGGATAACCTCGGCACCCTCTTCACCATCGGCACGCCGTTCGAGCGGCGGCAACTGCACGGCTATCCGGAGGACACGCCCTACCGGGTCTACCGGCTCCTGCGGCCACTTGAGGCGACCGTCTTCGTCCCGGACTCCAGGACCGTCTACCGGCCGGGAGAACGCGGACCGAAGCGGCTGCCCGACGAGCGCGGCCGGGCCTACGTCCTCGAACGCTCGATCCGCGACCACCTCGAGGCCGGTGACATCGTCGAGATCAGCGAGCCCGGGGGCACACCCGTCCCGCTCCGGGACAAATGGGACTTCGGGGAGTAGGAATGGCCAGGAGAGAGCCCGTCCGGCTCGTCGCACCCGACGTCCCGCCGCAGGAGCCGCGCCCCTACGACGAGGAGCGTCATGCGCAGCTCCTCGACCGCATGAAGCAGACCCTGGTCGCCGTCGCTCCGCAGGACTGGAAGCGCATCGACCTCAAGTTCCTCATGCTGGTCGGCGTGTGCGATGCCCAACTGACGGTGGTGCGCAAGAACGGCGGCAGGCCATTGGTGGAGCCCGTTCCGGAACTCGCCGAAACGGCCGCGGAAATACGGTCGCTCATGTACCGAGCCGACCAGGGGACCTGGTTCGGAATGCGGTTCATGATGGACCCGCCGGACGCTTTCTGGGTGAGCTACAACCGCGCGTTCGACCCTTTGTGGAACCCGCCGCTCCCCGCCGCCGAATGGCGACGCGACCTCGACGCCTTCCCCCGCGCGGACGCGCACGTCCCGGAATGGCTCGGCGCGCGGCTGGCAACGCACGGCCGGATGCGGTGGGAGCAATAGACTTGCGCGACGAGGAGAGGAGCAGCGACACGATGAACCAGCCCCCCGCCGAGGTGCCGGTTCCGCCGCAGGAGCCCCGGCCCTACGACCGGCAGCGCTACGAGGAGCTGACGCAGCAGCTCGGACGGGCGGTGCTGCAGGTCGCCCCGGCGGGCTGGCGGCGGATCGACCTGAAGATCCTCATGCTGGCCGGCGTCACCGACCTCCGCCTCACCGTGATCATGCCGGACGGGGGCTCCCCCGCCGTCGACCCGCCCCGCGAGTGCGCGCTCATCGCGGGCGAGCTGCGGTCGATGATGTACCGGCCCGGCGAGGGGACCTGGTTCGGGATGCGGTTCATGATGGACCCGCCGAGCGCCTACTGGGTCAGCTTCAACGGGGACTTCGACCCCCTGTGGGACCCGCCCGTCCCGCCCGAGGCGTGGGCCCGCGACCTCGCGGCGTTCCCCCGCGCGGACGAGCACATCCCCGGCTGGCTGCGAGAGCGGCTCGACCAGGCCGCAGGCGCGGGCCGATGACCCTCGGACGGACGGAAAGAGGTAAGTCGTGAGCGAGAACGGGCCGCTGAACCCCGTCGAGCAGAACGACCTGCTCCAGCAGATCACCCTGCTGCTGACGCACACCCTCCCCCCGGGGTGGGGGGAATGCACGGTCGTGCACCGCTCGCTCGGGTCGCACACCGAGACCCTGGGGCAGCTCCGCATGGTCACCGGGCCCGGGCTGCCCAGCCCGTTCGACGTGCCCGCCGCGCTCGGCGAGCTGTTCGAGCGGCTGCGCACCGGCATGTACGCCCCCGGCCTCGGCACCTGGTTCTCCGCCACCTTCAAGCTGACGTTCCCGTTCACCTACGACGTCCGCTACGACCGCGAGGGCGAGCCGCGCTGGCAGAACCCCCCGCCCCCGGACGCGGCGGAGGCCGAACGCCGCAGGTTCCCGCGCGACCCCGAGCACACCCCCGCCTGGCTGGGCGCCCCGCAGGCGCAAAGCATGCGCATCGCCAAGCCCTTCGACGGCACCGCCCCCGACGGGCGGCCCGAGGCGCGGCGGCCCGACGTCCCCGGCGCGGAGCGCGACGCGATGGTCCGCTACCTGGAGCAGGCCCCGATCGTGCTGGCGGCGCGCAGCTACGACAGCGACGCCCTCGACCCGGACCACGCGCGGAACGTCCCGCTGACCTTCCACACCGACGGCACGTGGATCTGGCCCGGCGCCGTCGGCTACTACCTGCGCGCCCACGGCGTCCCTCCCGAGCCCGAGCTCGCAGCCCACATCCGGCAGACCGGGTTCCAGGTGCCGGACGTCGCCGACGACGTCCGCTCCGCCGCGGTCGCGACCATCACCGGCTCGGAGTCGTCATGAACCTCCCCCCGCCGAACGGCCCGCAGGGCTTCCCCCAGGCGCCGCGGACCGCGGAGTCGAGCGAGTCGTACTCCTACACGACCCGCACGCCGATCGTGTACCTCCCCGTCGTGCTGAACGGCCTCCACGTCGGGTACCTGTGGGCGGGCATGGACGACAGGTCCGCCGGCTTCATCCGCCGCAACCAGTACGTGCAGGAGGCGTTCGGAGCGCCCGCCGTGTGGTCGGAGCGGCTCCGGGAGTCCTACACGAGGGGGCTGCCGTCCCGTGAGGCGATCCGGCAGTGGATCGGCCGCCCCGAGGACCCGCGCGGCGGCGGCGTCCCGGCCGATGCCCGCGAGGAGACCGCGGACGGCAGGCAGGCCCTGGCCGAACTGGCCAACCCCGGCGCCGAACGCTCCCCGTGGGAGTCCCTCAGCCACGGCGAGTTCCCCGACGGCACCCCGATGGACCGGTCGGAAGGCTGGGGGCCGCTCCACTTCGAGCTGCCGCCGAGCTACGACCTGACCACCGACGGGCCCGTCCGGTACCTGCCGGTCGTGCAGGACGGCGTCGTCCTCGGCTACCTCTGGCAGGGCGGCACCGCCGCCCTCTTCCAGCCCCGCGCCGACGCGGCCGCCCTCGGCAGCGACGCCGCCGGCGTCTGGATCCAGCGGCTCCGCGACCTGCACGCCCGGAACGTCCCCGCGTCCGAGGTCCTCTCCCACTGCCGCGCCATGCCCGCCGACCCCGTCGCGGGCGCCGTCCCCCCGGACGCGGCCGTGCAGGAGTCGCCCACCCTGGCCGCCCTCCGCGACCGCGCGGACACGTACGAGCAGTCGCTGCGCCTGGCCAACAACCCGGTCCCGGGCGACCCGGAGACCATGAAGCGCCCCGCCCTAGACCCGGCCGAACGCGACGCGGTCCTGCGCTACCTGCGCGAGGCCCCGGTCGTCTACGACAGCGGACGCTTCTTCTCCGACGCCTTCGACCCGGCGCGCCCGTCCACCGTCCCCGACACCTACCAGACGGACGGCACCTGGATCTGGCTGGGCGGAGTCCCCCACCACCTGGAGCACCACGACATCCCGCCCGAGCCCGACCTCCTGCACCACATCCGGGCCGCGAACGCCCAACTTCCCCCCGAAGACCCCGCCACCCGCGAACGAGCAAAACGCACCCTCCGCTGGCACCGCCTCCTCGTCCCACCCCCGTCGTAGGACGCGCTAGCTCGCCTTGCCCCGAGCGATCTCCTGAGCCGCCCGCCGCAGCCCCGTCTGAATGACCGCGTAGGCGACGAAGGAGGAGAGCGCCGCGAGAAAGAGCACCGCCACGGCGGCCTCCGGCAGAAGCCCGAACGGAGTGCACAGCAGCAAGAGCACCCCGAGCACGAGAAGCGCATTCCCCGTGCGCACCCGCTCCCGATGCGGCAACTCTCCATAGGGCACCTTGACGCCGCGGGAAACCGTGTAATTCCCCACGCCTTTGCGAGCCCGCACTCCCGAGGCGACGCAGGCGAGCCCCAGCAGCGCATACGCCACGGTGCCGACGATCACAGGCACAACAAAACCTCTTCAGAACCAGTCATCGAACTGATCGATGGTCCACCATCATCGCTGACGCCGCCCCCATCCGCCGGGCCCGCCGCCGCTCTCATTCTCTGACAATGTCTGCGACACAAAGTCAACGGCGAGTAGGATGTCCGGATCGTGATCGCCTGATCACGATCCCCGCATCATGCCCTAATGGTCGCCGACATTCGCGAGGCTCCCCCCGATGTTCGATGCGAACGACTTCGACGTGGACAAGGTTCTTGAGGACGCGCAGCAGCGCGTGGCCAAGATGACCGCCGTCCGAGAACAGACCGCCAAGCTCACCGGGCACGCCGAAGCCGCCGACGGGCGCGTCGAGGTGACGTGCGGTCCGCATGACCCTCTCTCGGAACTGCGCATCGACCCGCGCGCGATGCGCATGTCCGCCGAAGAGCTCTCCGAAGCCATCCGCAGCGCCGCCAAATCGGCCCGGCGCGACCTCGACCGCCAGGTCGAGGAACTCACGGCCTTCCAGTTCGGGGACTCGGTGAATCCCCTCGACGCCATGAAGGACAAGGAGAAGCTGAAGGAGACGCTCGGCGAGGTCCAGGGCATGTTCGAAAAGGCCGGCCGGGACACCCAGGCGATGATCGACCAGCTCAGGCGCAATCTCGGGATCGCGGACCAGGCTCCGCGCCGCTGACGCGGCCGGGCGAACGCGAGCACCGAGAACGGAGAGCCCGTGGGCAAGAACAAGATCGACAACATCATCAACTCGCCGTCCCCCGACCCCTCCCCCGCTCCGTCCGGCGCCGGAGCGCCGCCCGCCGGAGGCACCCCGTCGCCCTCGCCGGGCCCGGCACCCGCGCCGCCCGCGCCGTCTGCGCCGTCTGCGCCGCCGAGCGGCAAGAGCAGCGGCCAGGTCCACTTCTCGCCGGAGACGCTGCGGCGGCTCGGGGACGCCATGGAGAAGGACGTGGGCGCCATCCTTAAGAACGCCCGCTACAAGCTGAACGTCAAGCCGCGCGACGCCCAGCCCGACGCCTTCACGACCTTCGGGTTCTTCTGCGCGATGGCGTACACCGAACTGATCGAGTTCTCCGACCAGGACCTCATCGCCAAGAGCGAGGTTCTGATCGACGTCAACGACCGCCTGCACAAGGCGGCCGCGATCCAGCAAGAGGCCGAACGCAAGTCGACGATCAGCAAGGGTGACTGATGACCGACACTCTCGGGGCCGCGAAGGGACTGGCCGAGGCGGCGATGTACGAGTGCATCTTCGCCTCCGTCGTGATCCCCGCCGCCATCCCGATGAACCAGATCGTCTACCAGGCGCAGGGCGACCCCAAGAAGATCTGGGACGCTGCCGACGGCTGGAAGGAGACGATCGACGAGCTCACCAAGGCCAAGGACGAGATCGAGTCGCTGACGCGCGGCGTCCAGGAGTCCGCGTGGGAGGGCGACGACCGCACTGCCTTCGAGAAGCGGATGAAGGAGTACGTCCAGCAGCTCGACGGCACGATCGCCATGGCCTGGGTCGCCGCCATCTCTCTGTGGATCCTCGCCGTCATGATCGCGGTGTTCATCTACCTGATGTTCGTCATCGTGAGCCTGCTCGCGATCTTCGCCGCGGCCATCTGCGTCGCGGCCGGCACCGTCATCGGCGCACCGGCGGCCCTGGAGTTGGAGGCGGAGGCGAACCAGTTCGCCAGCATGGCCTACAAGGTCCTCAGCATCGGCTCGAAGGTGCTGACCGTTACCTTCGGCAGCACGGCCGTCATCTACGGCGGGGCTGTGGCGGGCAACGTGGGGTGGCAGATGGCCCACGGAAACGAGGGGGTCGTCACGGAAATGCGCAAGGCCACTGTCAACGGGCTCGACGACATGCTGAAGGGGAGTCTGGCCTACCTGGAGCAGAAGCTCACCGGCAAGTACATGGGTGAGGTCCCTGTCGGGAGATGGACGGGGGTTCCGCAGGCGAGCCGGGTCGCGCCCCTCAGCGGTTCGGAGCGCGCCGTAAGCGGCCTCGGCGCCGTCGACACCCGGAACGGCGGTCCCGTCCTGGAGCAGGGCGGCGAGAAGCTGGCGGGCCTGTTCGGCCTCAAAGGCGGCGAGTACGGGAGCGGCGAGGACGGAGAGAAGGACCCGGGCCTTGAGTACGTGGACAAGACCCAGCCTCATCGCGGCTGAACGCGGGCAAGGTGCACCATGACACTCCCCCTCTCGATCGCCGGCGCGATCTCGACGCCGCGGATGGTCGGTGCGGGCATCATGCTGCTGGTCGTGGTCGGCATGTTGTTCCTCGGGATCTGCGCCTACCAGGGCCGGTGGCGCTCCTGGCACGGGAACACGTTCTTCACCTGGGCCTACTCACCCCTGGCCGCCACCTGGGTCGCGGCGTCCGTCCTGCTGCTCGTCGCCGCGATGATTTTCGCCGACGCCCCGAGCGCGCTGCTCATCTCCCTGCTCGTCCTGGCCGTCGTCTGTATGGGGGTGGCCGTGGTCTACGCCCATCCGCCCCGCCGGATGCTTCCGAAATGGGTGCGGTGGCTGGAAGGTGACGAGGCCGTCGCCGAGCGCCCCGCGTGCTTCGAGGTCCACCGGGACTCTCGCGTCAACGCCATCATGCGCAAACTGACTCTCGACGACCGTCAAGAGTGACGCGGCCTGCGTCGGGAGTGGGGGCGGAGGTGTTAGCCTCGCGGCGGAATGTCGGGCGTGGGGTTGGGGGCTCGCAACCTTGTCGGATGGGGGGCGTCCGGAGTTCTTGGCTCCGGACCAGCAGCTGGACGGGTCTGACCGGCTGGGCGAAGAGGCGCGCGTCGAGGTTCCGGAGCCGGCCGCCGAAGAGGCTGAGGCGCATGTCGCCGTGCCGCGGCGGTGGTGGGCTAGTCGGTGGGCGTTGGGGGCCGGTGCGCTGGTCCTGGTCGCCGCCGCCGGGGGTGTCTGGGCCGTGAGCGGGTCTTCGGGCGAGTCGGGGCCCGCGCGGTTCACGTCCATGCCCGAGCCGTGCTCGCTGGTGCCCGGGGAGACGCTCGAACGGTACGTGCCCATGTCCGACCCGCCCGTCCCCAGCAAGGCGAGGAACTCGCCGGACGAGCGGTACGAGGCGTGCGAGTGGGCGGAGCCGGTGGGGGCCAAGGGCGTCGGCACGTCCCGGCGGCTGAACGTCTCGGTGCGGCTGCATCTGGACGGGCTCACCTCGGCGAAGTCCGAGTACGACGCCGCGTGGGACGGGGCCCGGTCCATGGCGGGCACGGCGAAGGGCGCGCCCGGTTCCCTGCACGCCGAGGCCCCCGCCGCGATCGGCATCGGCGACCAGGCGTTCACGCAGCATCTGACGCTCACCGGGCCGCTCGGCCGGTCCGGTTCCGTCGCCGCGACGGTGCGCCTGCGCAACGCGGTCATCAGCGTCCGGTTCCGGGGGACGACGTCGCCGCTCGGCGTGGACGGCTCCCCCAAGGTCGGCAAGGCCGTGCCGCTGGACGAGGCGGCCGCGCGGGCGGGCGCCGAGGCGGCCGCCCGCGAGATCGCGAAGACGCTCGCGGCGTGCGAGGACTGCCTGAGCCGCTAGTCCGGCGGGTAGCCCCAGGCGACGCAGACGTCCTTCAGCTGCGGTGGCGGAGGGCCGGGCACCAGCAGGTCCGGCTGGATCCGACCAGTTTTGATCTTCTCCATCCAGTCGCCGAGCCCGGGGACGAAGGTGTCCGTGCCCGCCTTCCCGTAGTCGAGCATCTCCTCCTGCCACTCCACGCCGAGGAAGTCGCAGAGGCCCCGGACGGTCCCGGCCGGGTCGCCGACCAGGTCCTCGTACCGGACGGTCGGGCCCGGCAGCTCCGTGCGGGCGGCCTCGACCGCCTCGCAGTACCGGACGATGTCGGCGACCAGGTCGTCGCGGGAGTAGTACGGCCGGGCGTTGCGCCAGGACCGCAGGATCGCGGCCGGGTGGCGGATCAGGAAGACGAACCGGGCGTCCGGCCAGCAGGCCGCGATCTCGTCGCGGATGAAGACGTCGTTGGGCGACTTGTTGACCAGGTGCCGCTTGCCGCTGCGCGCGAGCTCCTCGGCGAGGACCGCGTCCCAGAGCAGGAAGCGCAGCTCGCGTTCGGTGTGCCCGAACCGCTCCATCGAGGCGGCGACCTGGCGGGACTCGAAGCCCACCGTGATGTCGCCGAGGTGCGTCTCGTGCGGGGCGTGCAGTTCGGAATGCGCGCCGAGGACGGCGCGCAGCAGCGTCGAACCCGTCCGCACCGACGAGAGGATGAACGTCGGCGCGGTCAGCCTCCGGCGCATCCCGTCAGCGGCCGGGCGGCGGGTTGTGCGGTCCACCGGCCGGCGGGCCCGCCGGGGGCCGCTGCTGCGGACCCGACTGGTACGGCGACTGCTGCGGACCGCCCTGGGGCGCGCCGAACGGCTGCGGCGGGCCCATGGGCCCCGGCATCGGCCCGGACGGCGCGGACGGCTTCTTGCGGCCCCGCAGGACCAGGAACAGGACGCCGCCCACGACGACCAGCACGACCACGACGCCGACCACGATGAGGGTCGGGAAGCCGCCGGAGTCGTCCTTCTCGGCGGCCGTCTTCGTGGCCCCGGCCCCGGCCTTCTTGGCACCCGCGACCTTGTCGAGCCGCTCGTACACCGGGTTCGGCGCGCTGGACGGGACGTTCTGCTTGAGGGCCCGCGGGATGCTGATGACCCCGTAGCCGAGCAGATCGTCCTTGCCGGGCGGGCCGAAGTCCTTGGCGGTGGCCGTCAGGCGCTGCACGACCTGGCGCGCAGGCATCTGCGGGTAGCGGCTGCGGATGAGGGCGACGGCACCGGAGGTCAGCGCGGACGCCTGGCTCGTCCCCTCACCGGCGTTGTAGGCGTGGCCATCCTTGTTGATCCAGCCGACGTCCGCGCCTGGGGCGCCCACGGTGACGTAGGGCTGCCGCTGGGTGGACTTCCACGGCTTGCCGTTCTGGCCGAGCGCGCCGACGGCGACGACGCCCGGGCAGGACGCCGGATAAGCGGGCTTGTTGTTGAAGTCACCGGAGTTGCCGGCGCCGGCGACGATGACGACGTCCTTCGCGGCGGCGTACTCGATGGCTTCGAGCAGTTGCGGCGGGCACTGGTTCGGATAGATGTCGGCGGACTCGCTGGCCTCCGAGATGTTGATCACCTTGGCGCCGTGATCGACCGCGTAGCGGACGGCCTTGCCCGTCGTGGTGCCGCTCACCGAGGCGACGATCGGGAGGATCTTGGCCTCGGGAGCGATGCCCACGAATCCCGTCTTGGTGCCCTGCGATGCGATGAGGCTCGCCATGCCTGTGCCATGGCCGTGCTTGTAGGAGTCGGTGTCCTGCCGGCCATCCCCGCCATTGCCTGTCAGGTCGGTGCCGGGGATCACCACGGGCCGCATGTCGGGCAACTGGGCGTTGACGCCCGTGTCGATGACGGCGACCGTCACGCCCTTGCCCTTGGTGAGGGGCCACACGTCCTGCTGGATGCCCCACGAGTCGAACCACCACTGGTCCGCCCTTGGCCCCGGGATGGCGTGCGCGGGGACGAGCGGCGCCGCCGCCAGTCCGATCGCCGCCACCGCCGCCGCCGTCCGAAGCAGCCACCGCATCTGTCGCACACTCCCTAGTCCGCCGCGCCGGTGCGGGCGGACGCGGCCCGTGGCCCCGTCCGCCCGCATCACGTCCCGTTCGGGTTCAGCCGATCACCGGAGGAGCGGTGTCGTCGTCGGCTCCCCACACGTCCTCGTCCTCGGTGAGCCACGTGTTGCGCTCGCGCTCCTCGTCCTTGCCGCCCTGGGCGCCCTGCCCCATCGGCATGCCGCCCATGGGGCCGCGCATGCCCGCGCCGGCGCGGCCGGCTCCGCCGAGGCCGGCGCCGCCGCCGAAGGCGCCGCCGGGACCGCCCGCCGGGCCGGTGCCCGCGCCGCCGAGGCCGCCCGGGTCGGCACCGAAGCCAGGGCCGCCGCCGGGGCCGCCGCCGAGACCGGGGCCGCCGCCGGGGGGACCGCCGCCGGGCATGCCCGACAGATCGGTACCCGTGTGGCCGCCGAACGGGCTGCTGCCCGGAACGCCGCCGGGCGGGTGGTACGGGCCCGTGTTGCCGGGCGGGTGGAACGGGCTGTTCGGGGTCCCACCCGGGTGGAACGGGCTGTTGTTGCCCGGCGGGTGGAACGGGCTCGCGGTGTCGGACTTCGGAAGGGGCACGCCACCCGGGCCGCCGGGCGGGCTCCCGGGACCGCCGGGACCGCCGGGCGGGCTGCCGGGACCGCCGGGCGGGCTGCCGGGGCCGCCGGGCTTGTCATGCCCGCCGCCGATCGAGGTCGGGAGGTCCTTAGTGATCTTGAGCGGGTGGCCCTCGAAGGCCTCCTTCATCCGCGTGTTGAAGTTCTTCATCAACTCGCGGGCGCGCTCGTTGTCACCGTCGGTGTTGATGTACCCGTCTTCCATCGTCTCGCCGGTCGTCTTGTACCAGTCGAGGATGCTGGTCTTGTACCAGTTGTAGAGCTGCGCGTTGTTGTGGCTGTCGTCCGACAGCTTGCCCGACGTCTCGTACACCTGGCCGAGCTGGTCGAGGGCCTCCTGGGCCACGTCGCCCTGCCAGTGCTTGACGATCCGCTTGGCGAAGTTGTTGCGCAGTTCGTCGGTCATCTCCGCGAGGACGTCGGAGGCGTCCTTGTACGCGGTCGACGCGTGGCCGACGGACTCGGGCTTGATGTTCTTGAGCTTGTTCTTGACGTCGTCGAAGTTCTCGTCGCCGAAGCTGTAGCTCCCGAACTCCATCCCGTCCCTGATCGGGTACGACTCGGGGTTCCGCTTACCCATGGGTCCCTCCTTCCGGGACGGCCGTCACTTGAGGTTCGGGTTGCCGTTGCCGGTCGGGTCGACGCCCTTCACCCGGGTGTTGGTGTTGTGGTGCGCGTTCTCGTACTGGTCCGCCGTCGCGTTGAGCTTGCCGATCACGCCGTTGTAGGCGGTCTCGATGGCGGAGATGTACTCCTGGAAGCCGCTCTTGCTGGCGTTCGCGACCTCCACGAACTTCTCCGAGCCCTTGGCCCCGCCGAGGTCGGCCGTGCTGATCTGGGTGGAGCCGACCTGGTTGAGCTTGCGCTTCCAGATGTCGAGCTTGTACTTCATGTCCTTCGCGAGCTGGCGGAGTTCCGCGGGATCGACGTCGTAGCCCTTCTCGGCCTTCATGTCCCACTTGCTGCGGTCGGGCTCCTGGCCGCGCGGGAGGGCGTTCTTCGGGTCGTCCCACTTACCGGCGTGGGCGCCCGCGCTGTACTCGTAGTACAGGTCGCGCTGGCGCCACTCCGGAAGGTCGTCCCACTCGTCCTGGGTGAGCCCGTGCACCGTGACGGTCTGGCCGGCGCTGTACTCGTTGGCCCCGACGGTTTCGGTGTACTCGACGTTCTTGAGCTGCTCGTCTGTCAGATGAAACTTGTCGCCCATCGCTCGCCCTCCTGGCGAATCATGTCCCTGCCCCCGGCACGACTACGCCGTGCAGACCCCCGGCCGAGGTCCTGCACGACGTAGACCAGGGCATGTGCCCCGGGGTCAGCCCGCCCAGATGTTCTGGTTGGCCCGCTCCGCACCGCTGTAGTTGCTGTGCGCGTCGCCGATGACGACACCGAGCTGGTTCAGGACCTGCCCGATGTGGGCCGCGGCGGAGTCCCACTGGCGCTTGGCGTCCCAGTAGGCGGCCTGGGCGCCGCCCTCCCACTGGGAGAGGTGCTGTTCGAGGTTCTTCTCAAGGTCGTCGAGCTCGTCGACGAGGGCGCGGTAGGCCAGCGTGAAGTCGGCCTGGGCCTGCTGCATCGCGCCGAAATTGGCCTTTGTGTAGCTGTCGCTCACGGGAGGAGTCCTTTGCGGTCGGAGGAATGACGGGAAAGGGAGCCGATCAGGTGCCGCCGTTGAGCAGCTGGTTGATCTTGTTCACCGCGTCCTGCTGCTCCTGCTCCGTACTCTCGTACGTGATCTTCGTGTGCACGAGCTTCTGGTGCATGCCCTCGAGGGCGGTGCGCACCTTGTTCATCTCGGTCTGGAACTCGTTGAAGACACGGTCGAACGACACCGCGGCGTTACCGGCCCAGCCGGACATGAGCTGCGACTTGTGCCCTTCGAGCTGGCTCTGCAGGCCCTTGACGATGCCCGCGGAGTCCTCGATCCGCGTGGCGGCCTGCTGCATTGCTGCTCTGTCGGCTGCGGACGTGTTACCCACAGTGTCACCTCCGTTTGCGAATTCGGGTCGCGCGCCTCAGGAGAGTGGAGAGCGGCCCACCTCGCAGGGCTGGCCTGGGAGCACTCCTGACGACACGAAATGTCAGCGATCATAGGCGTTTCACGCCATCTATGTCGACGTTCTTGATGATCTATCGGTTCGTGTGATCTGGGTCACCTCACGCCTTCGAGGTGGAGATCGGCTTCCGCGCGAGCGCCGGGTCGAGGGCGGGCCCCTGCGGGATGAGGTGGATGACGCTGGACGGGACGGGCGCCGCCTTCTTGGCGTCGTAGCCGAGCTTCTTGGCGATCTCCGCCGACGGCAGCGCGAACCGGACGCCCTGGTCGTTGACGAGCGACAGCGACCCCGAGCCGCCGCCGGAGCCGTCCCCGGAGCTGTCGCCGCCGGCGGGCACGAGGCTCATCAGCGCCGCGCCGCCGGGCGGCAGCACGATCTGGTCGATCGTGCCGGACGAGCCGGCGGTGCCGGAGCCGAGCACGCCCGCGGACGGCGCCGGAAGCGAGCCGCCCATCGTCAGCTGCGCCTTCGCGGAGCCGACCGGGAACACCGAGCACAGCGGCGTGGAGGTGTCCCAGGCGACGAACCTCGGAAGCGTCGGCGGCAGGTTGTTGTCGAGCAGCCGCGTCCCGGAGGCCCGCGCCTGCGCCGACGGGACGTCCGTCGGCAGCGGCCTGGCCTGCTCGCCCGGGTAGGCGGCGGCGGTCCTGACGTCCCGCAGCAGCAGCTGCGCCTGCGTCTCGTTGATCTGGGAGAGCCCGTCGGCGAGCATCACGTACCAGAGCGCCTGCCCGCCGGCGCCGGTCTCGGCCTTGAACACCTGCCCGACGCGGGCCGTCCCGCCCCGGGGGCCGGGGACCGCCTTGCCGCGGTCGGGGACGTCCGGCGAGCCGAAGTTGCCCGCGGCCGGGATCGCGTTCAGCCACGTCGCCGGGACCTCGACGGCGCCCGGGCCGCCGGTCAGCGCCGTCACCTGGTTCGCGGCGATCGTCAGCTGCATGCGGTGGTCCTTCCAGACCACCCACGGGACGCCGCCGGTCTGCACGACGACGGCCTCGCCCTCGCCCAGCCGGCGCCCGCCCACCTGCCGGCCGGCGGCCAGCGCGCTGATCTGCCGCTTCACGCCGGTCGGCCCGGCGGCCTCGCGGGTGCACACCGACCAGGGGCCGCGGATGAGCTGGGCGCTGTCGGGCAGCGAGTCGGGCGCGCCCTGGATGCCGATCATCGCGCCGCGCTCGAACTTCGCCAGCGACTTGCGCGACACCGTGCGGCGCTCGGGCGAGCTGTCGGAGTCGAGGGCGAGCAGCGCGGACGCGTAGTTCGCCACCGGGAACATCTTCTTGGTGTTGGCGTCGTAGATGTACTTGGTCCCGGTCTCTTTTTCGATGATGAGCTTGCCGGGTTCGTCCAGTCCCTTGGCGCCGCCCGGGGACAGGATCCCCCAGATGCCGAACACCGCGATGACGAGCAGCCCGACCATCACTCCCGCGAACGCGCCCACCGAGAGGCGCCGCATCGGCGACTCGGCGACGTCGGGTTCGCCCTGCAGCAGGGCCAGCCCGACCCGCTGCGTCATCAGGCGGTGCGCCTGGTACAGATCCCGCCGGTTCTGCATCGGTCCGTCACCCGGCCAGCCCGCGCACGCGGGCGTAGACGTCCAGTACCGCGAGCGCGAGCGGGATCAGCGCGATCATCACGAGCATGTCGAGGATGTCGCCCCAGCGGCCCCAGACGGGGGTGGGGCGGTGGCCCGGCAGCCACAGGGTCACCGCGACGACGATCCCGGTGAGCACCAGCAGCGGGACGAGCGCCGCGGCGAGCGCGACCACCTGGCTCCCGTGCAGCGCCATCCCGATCGTCGTCAGCACCAGGCCGAACAGCCCGACCACGAGCATCCACGAGCGCTGCGAGACCCCGCGGAAGATGCGGGCCCGCAGCAGCAGCGACACCGACATCGTCGCGGACGTCGCCGGGCCGGCCCAGCCGTCCTCGCCGAACAGGAACAGCATCGCCCCCGCCGCGACCAGCGCGATCGAGGCGATGAGCCCGGTGGAGAACCGGTCGGCGGCCGCGGTGCGGGCGAGCACCTGCCGGCCGTCCACCGTCTCGGTGTCGCGGCGCAGGTCCTCGGCGCTGCTCGGGACGGGCGGCAGCGGCATCCGCGCCAGCTTGAACGACAGCGACGGGACGGCCGCGATGAACATCATCACCACCACCGCGGCGACGGCGGCGATGCCCGCGGCGGGCAGGCCGTCGAACGCGAACCCGACGCCCGCGCCGATCGCGCCGACGAACGCGGCGAACGCGACGCCGAGGAAGACCGGCAGCCCGTCGGCGATCGCGAACGCGGCGATGACGGCGGCGAGCGCGGTCACCCCGAACCCGGCCAGCAGGTGCGGGGCGCCGAGGTCGAGCAGTTCGAGGTTCTTGCGGGCGGGCGCCGCCAGCCCGGCGAGGAACGCGTACGGGAGCGCCGCGTAGCCGAGGATGACGCCGGCGCCGGAGTCGGCGACGGCCCGCGAGAGCACCGTCGCCATGATGAGGGTGACGAGCGCGACGAGCCCCGCGGCGACGGCCGGGACGATCCACGGCGGCCCGGACAGCGCGATCACGATCGCGCCCACGACCAGCGCGATCCCGCCGGCGCCGAGGCCGAAGGAGCGGGTCGTGGTCGGGCGCCACCGGTCGGTGCGCTCCCGGATCCCGGACGCGATGACGTCGGCGACGTCGTCGAAGGACATCTCCGGCAGCTGCGCCATCCGCGGCCGGAAGTACAGGATCTCCCCGTCCCGGACGCCGAGGGCGCTGGTGGTCTGCGAGGCGTCGAACGGGTCGCCGTCCAGCCGCTGCAGAACCCACCCGGAGTGGGCGAGCCCGGCGTCCGCCATGTCCTCGCCCGCGGCGCGCAGCAGCGTGGGGAGCATGTGCGCGAGCGGCACGTCGGCGGGCAGGGACACGTCGATGCGCCGCTTCGGCGCGACGATGGTGACCCTGCAGAGTTCGGTCGTGGCGGGCGAATTCACGGGGGAGCTCCCGTCTCCAGGTCAGATCAGGCGCGGATCCGATCGACGCGCAGCTTAGGATGTGACGTCCGCTTACGCTAAATCAACCACAAGCACCACATCACCCCCACGGGCCGGCCGTCCCCGCACCGGCCGCCCCGGCGTGAGAGCTCCCGGAGGAACGCCGAGGTGAGCACGATCCTCGTCAGGCGCAAGGAGCGCCGCAAACCGCCGCCGGCCCCCAAGGGCGAGCTGCTGCTGGAGTCGCCTCCGGAGATCCCGGAGATGCAGAGCGGCGGCCTGCAGAACGTGCTCATGTACCTGCCGATGGCCGTCATGCCGGTCATGATGGGGCTGATGTTCCTGGGCGGCGGGACCAGGAGCCCGATGATGATGATCAGCAGCGGCGGCATGGCGCTGGCCATGGGCGGCATGATGCTCGGCCAGATCGGCCGCGGCTCGGGCGAGCGCAAGTTCAAGCTGAACGGTGCGCGCCGCGACTACTTCCGCTACCTGTCGCAGGTGCGGCGCAAGGTGCGGCGCGCGGCCGAGCAGCAGCGCGAGTCGCTGGAGTGGAACAGCCCGTCCCCCGACTCGCTGTGGTCGCTGGTGATGAGCGCGCGGATCTGGGAGCGGCGCCCCACCGACCCCGACTTCGGGAACGTGCGCATCGGCGCCGGGCCGCAGAAGCTCGCCGTCCAGCTGATCCCGCCGGAGACGCGCCCGATCGAGGACCTGGAGCCGATGACGGCGGGCGCGCTGCGCCGGTTCGTCCGGGCGCACTCGACGGTGCCGAACCTGCCGGTGGCGGTGTCGCTGCCGTCGTTCGCGCGCATCCTGCCGATGGGCGACATGGACGCGGTGCGCGCCATGGTCCGCGCGATGATCGCCCAGCTCACCGCGTTCCACTCGCCCGACGACATGCGGGTCAGCGTGTGCGCGTCGCCGGACGCGATGCCGCACTGGGACTGGATGAAGTGGCTGCCGCACACGATGCACCCCACGGTGACGGACGCGGCGGGACCGGTCCGGCTGATGGCGGGCAGCCTCGCCGAGCTGGAGCGGATGTTCGGCACCGAGGTGAAGGACCGGGCCCGGTTCACCCCCGGCCTCCAGCAGAGCGACCTGCCCTACCACGTGGTCATCGTGGACGGCGGCGCCGTCACCCCCGACTCGCAGATCGGCTCGGACGGCATCGAGGGCGTCTGCGTCATCGACCTGACCGGGCACGTCGCGCCGACCGCCGACAACACGATGCTGCGGCTGCGGGTCGCCCCCGACAAGATGGCGATGCTGCGCCGCGACCGCACCGGCAAGGACGTGCCGAACCTGCTCGGCCGGCCCGACCAGTTCAGCTACGTCCAGGCGGACGGCCTCGCGCGGCAGCTCGCGCCGCTGCGGGCCAGCGCCGCCGCCGGCCCCGAGCTGGACGCGCTGTCGGCCGCGACGACGCTGACGACGCTGCTCGGCGTCCCCGACCCGGCCCGGATCGACCCGCGGCAGGCGTGGCAGCCGCGGGCGCCGCGCAACCGGCTGCGGGTGCCGATCGGCCTGGACGCCGAGGGCCGCCCGATCGAGCTGGACATCAAGGAGGCCGCGCAGGGCGGGTACGGCCCGCACGGCCTGTGCATCGGCGCGACCGGCTCCGGAAAGTCGGAGCTGCTGCGCACGCTGGTGCTCGGCCTGGCGATGACGCACTCGTCCGAGGTGCTGAACTTCGTCCTCGTCGACTTCAAGGGCGGCGCGACGTTCCTCGGCATGGACGGCCTCCAGCACGTCTCGGCCATCATCACGAACCTGGAGGACGAGCTCCCGCTCGTCGACCGCATGTACGACGCGCTGCACGGCGAGATGGTGCGGCGCCAGGAGTGGCTGCGCGCCGCCGGCAACTACGCCTCGCTGCGCGACTACGAGAAGGCCCGCGAGCAGGGCGCGCCGCTCAAGCCGATGCCGACCCTGTTCGTCGTGCTGGACGAGTTCTCCGAGCTGCTGTCCGCCAAGCCCGACTTCGCCGAGCTGTTCGTCATGATCGGACGGCTCGGGCGCTCGCTCGGCGTCCACCTGCTGCTCGCGTCGCAGCGGCTGGAGGAGGGCAAGCTGCGCGGCCTGGACACGCACCTGTCCTACCGGATCGGCCTGCGCACGTTCTCCTCGGCGGAGTCGCGGGTCGTGCTCGGCGTGCCCGACGCCTACGAGCTGCCGCAGGCGCCCGGCAACGGCTACCTGAAGATCGGCACCGAGACGATGACGCGGTTCCGCGCGGCCTACGTCTCGGGCCCGTACAAGCCGGAGGACGGCCGGGCGGACGAGTCGCCGCAGGGGCCGCGGCAGCTCGCGCAGATCGTCCCGTTCACGCCCGCGTACGTGCGGCCGCAGATGCAGGAGCAGGCGCAGCAGCAGCAGGGCCGCAAGGAGGACGAGGGCCCGCAGATCAGCCTGTTCGACCTCGTCGTCAAGCAGCTCGCCGGGCAGGGCCCGCCGCCGCACGAGATCTGGCTGCCGCCGCTGGAGGAGCCGTCCACGCTCGACCAGGTGCTGCCGAACCTCCAGCAGACGCCGGAGTTCGGCTTCACCACGGCGGGCTGGGACGGTCGCGGGCGGCTGCACGCCTTCGCGGGCATCGTGGACAAGCCGTTCGACCAGCGCCGCGACCCGATGTGGCTGGACCTGTCCGGCGCCGCCGGCCACATCGGCGTGGCGGGCAACCCGCAGTCCGGCAAGTCGACCCTGCTGCGCACCCTGATCACCTCGCTCGCGCTGATGCACACGCCGCAGGAGGTGCAGTTCTACTGCCTCGACTTCGGCGGTGGCGCGCTCGCCGCACTGGCCGACCTGCCGCACGTCGGCGGCGTCGCGAGCCGCCTCGACCCCGACCGCGTCCGGCGCACGGTCGCGGAGGTGTCGGGGCTGCTGGAGTCGCGGGAGCGGTTCTTCACCGAGCGGGGCATCGACTCGATCGCCGCCTACCGGCGGATGCGGGCGGAGGGGCAGATCGCCGGGGACGGCTTCGGGGACGTGTTCCTGGTCGTCGACAACTGGCTGACCGTCCGGCAGGAGTTCGAGGCGGTCGAGGCGACGGTCACCGACCTCGCCGCGCGCGGCCTCGGCTACGGCATCCACGTCGTCGCCTCGACCAACAAGTGGTCGGAGTTCCGGCTGACGATCCGCGACCTGCTCACGACGAAGCTGGAGCTGAAGCTCGGCGACCCCTACGAGTCGGAGATGGACCGAAAGCTCGCCTCGAACGTCCCCGAGGGGCGTCCGGGCCGCGGCCTCACCCGCGAGGGCCTGCACTTCCTCGGCGCGCTGCCCCGCGTCGACGGCCGCGCCTCGGCGGGCGACCTCACCGACGGCGTCCGGCACCTGGTGCAGACGATCCAGGCCGGCTGGCAGGGCCGGCCGCCCGCGCCGCCGGTGCGGATGCTGCCGGACGTGCTGCCGGCCGCGTCGCTGCCCGCCGTCGCCGAGACCGGCAAGCGCATCCCGATCGGCATCGACGAGGACACGCTGTCGCCCGTCCTGCTGGACTTCGAGAACGACCCGCACTTCGTCGTCCTCGGCGACAACGAGTGCGGCAAGTCCAACCTGCTGCGGCTCATCGTCGAGTCGATCAAGGCCAGGTACACCACCGCCGAGGCGCGGATCATCATGCTCGACTACCGCCGGGCGCTGCTGGACTCGGCGGAGAGCGAGCACGTCATCGGGTTCGCGGCGTCCTCGACGGCCGCGGGCGGGCTGATGAAGGACGTCCACGGCGCCCTGGTCAACCGGCTCCCTCCGTCCGACCTGACGCCCGAGCAGCTGCGCAACCGGTCGTGGTGGAGCGGGTCGGAGCTGTTCCTGGTGGTGGACGACTACGACCTGGTCGCCACGCCGTCCGGCAACCCGCTCGCGCAGCTGGCCGAACTGCTGCCGCAGGCCCGCGACATCGGCATGCACGTGATCCTGTCCCGCACCATGGGCGGGGCGGGCCGCGCGATGTTCGACCCGGTCCTGCAGCGGCTGAAGGACATGGCCAGCCCGGCGCTGATCATGTCCGGCAACAAGGACGAGGGCAACCTGTTCGACGTGCGGCCGAGCCCGCTGCCCCCGGGCCGCGGCACCCACGCCGACCGCCGCAGCGGCAAGCGCCTCATCCAGACGGCCTTCTACGGCCAGCAGCAGTAACCGGCGGGAACGCGGAACGCCCCGGGCTCGTGAGCCCGGGGCGTTCCGCGTTCCGCGGGCCGGGCTTGACTTCAAGTCGGCTTGAAGTCGCAGCATGGGCGCCATGCCGACCCCGATCGAAGAACTCATCGCCCTGCTCGACGCCCACGACGCGAAGCCGGACGCCACGCGGCTGCGGGCCCGCTCCTACGAACTGCTCGACGTCGCTCCGGGCATGCCCGTGGCGGACGTCGGCTGCGGCACCGGACGCGCGGTCGCCGAGATGGCCGACCTGGGCGCGCGGGCCGTCGGCGTCGACCTGAGCGAGAAGATGCTCGCGATGGCGCGCGACCGCTTCACGGACGGCGACTTCCGCCTCGGCGACGCGACGGCGCTGCCGTTCCGGGACGGCGAACTCGGCGGCTACCGGGCTGACAAGGTCCTGCACGCTCTGCCCGAACCCGCCGCGGCCGTCGCCGAGGCGTGGCGCGTCCTGTCCCCCGGCGGACGCGCCGTGCTGTGCGGCCAGGACTGGGACGCGTTCGTCGTGGACTCGGCCCACCCTGAACTCACCCGGACGATCGTGCACGCGCGCGCCGACCGCCTACCGTCCCCGCGGGCCGCCCGCCGGTACCGCAACCTGCTGCTGGACGCCGGTTTCCGCGACGCGGCCGTCGAGGTCCACACCGCCGTGTTCACCGATGAAGAGGCGCTGCCCGTACTGGCCAACCTCATCGAGGCGTGCCGCACCGGCGGGGACATCACCGGCGAGGAGGCCGACGCGTGGCTCGCCGACCAGCGGGAGCGCGCCGCACGCGACCGGCTGTTCCTGGCCTTGCCGATGTTCCTGGCGTCCGCCGTCAAACCCTGACCCGTCCGGGGTCAGTCGCTCTCCTCGGCGGGGATGACCGCCCGGCCCGGGCGCCAGCCGCGCCGGCGGCCCATCGGGATGATCGCCCCGGCGAACGCGACGCACAGCGCGAGCGCGAGGGCGCCGCCCGCCACGGCCATCCCGATCGTGCGGGCCCGGTGGTCGACGGGCGCCGGCTTCGCGATCGGGACGGCGCCGCTCAGCGGGCGCGCCTGCACCGCGCCGGGCGAGGCGTTCGGGTCGACCAGGGCCGACACGGCCTGGAGCGGGCTGATCATGCCGTGCCCGCTGCCCGAGCCGTTGCCGCCCTCCGCCGTGATGAGGATCCGGTTGATGACCTGCTGGTAGTTCAGCTTGGGGTGCCGGGCGCGGACGAGGGCGGCGACGCCGGCCGCGTAGGGGGCGCCGAAGCTCGTCCCCTGCAGGCCGCCGACGTAGCCCTTGCCGAGGGTCGAGATGACGTTCTGGCCGGGCGCCGAGACGTCGATGCGGGTCTTCTGGTTGGAGAACCCGGTGATGGTGCCCGCCTCGTCCACCGCGGCGACGGACAGGACGCCCTTGTAGCTCGCCGGGTAGGCGGCGCTCTCCTTGCCCCGCTGGTCCTGGGTGACGTTGCCGGCGGCGGCGACGATGAGCGCGTCGTGCTTCTGCGCGCCCTCGACGGCCCGGCGCAGCGCGGGCGTGTCCGGCGCGGCCGACGACACGTTGATGACCTTCGCGCCGTGGGCGACGGCCCAGTCGATGGCCTTCGGCAGGAGCGAGTTGTCCTGCGTGCTCTCGCCGCTGGCGAACTTGGCGTTCAGCAGCCTGACCTGCGGCGCGACGCCGACGAACGGGACGTCGCGGGCGCGCATGTCGGTCGCGGCGATGATGCCCGCGACCTCGGTGCCGTGCCCGAGGCAGTCGTCGGTGGTGCTGCCGGTCGCGTCGTAGCTCGCCGCGATCTTGCCCTTGAGCTGCGGGTGACTCGCGTTGATGCCGCTGTCGACGACGGCGACCGTCACGCCCCGGCCGCGGGTGATCGGCCAGGCCTGCTCGAAGTCCAGCCGCCGCTGCGCCCACGGCTCGACCGTGATCGCCGACGCGGGCTGCCCGATCTGCTCGTTGCACTTGGGCGCCGGGGCCTGCGTCGGAAGCCGCCGCGTCGGCTTCGGCTTGGTGGTGACCTGCGGCTTCTTGGTGGCCGTCGGCTTCGCCGTGGTCGTCGGCGCCGCCCGGGGCCGGTCCGCCGGCGCCGCGGCCGCCGCCGGGGCGAACGCCAGAACGGACGTCAGGGCCAGGCTTGCGGTGCCCGCCGCGATTCGCCCTCCGCGCATTCCTCGTCTCTCCTGACGTGTGCGAACCACACGACTCTAAGGGATCAGCGGAGTACAGATCACGCCGTCCCGGACACGACCGGCGTGCTCCTGATCCGGTGCGCTGGGACCGGGCGCGTTACGATCTGGCGCGTGCTGCCCTCCGCACCGGCTCCCCCTCCCCCGGCAGGCCCCGCGCGCCGCGCGCCGCGGCCGCGATGGCTCGCGCCCGCCGCGGCCGCGGGAGTGGCGGCCGTCCTGGTCCCCGTGCTGTGGGTGACGGGCGGGTTCAAGGAGACGCCCAAGCAGCCCGCCGCGAAGCCCGGCAAGCCTCTCGACCTGGGGCTGTTCGAGGTGACCGTCCACGACGCGCGGATCGGGCAGGTCGAGGGCGGCTTCGGCGCCGGCAGGGAGCGCCGCCTCATCGTGCGGCTGCGGGTGCTCAACAAGGGCAAGGAGACCGAGTCGCTCGGCATCGGCGGCCTGTCCGACGGCGTGGTCGCGCTCACCAAGGCCGGCAAGTGGCTGAAACCCGACGACGTGGAGGGCGTCGCGGGCGGCTCGAAGACGGACATGACGCAGCCGGGGCTGCCGGTGGAGGCGTCCGCGATGTGGAAGATGGGCCCGGCGGACGCGCCCACCGAACTGACCGTGGGCCTGCGCAAGTGGGAGTACGAGCACGGGTTCACCGACGACGACTACAACTGGCTGGTCGACCCGAAGAGCGACGTGCTCGCCGGCCGCCTCACCCTCCCGGTGAGCCCGCGGTGAACGGCCGCGAGGTCCTGCTGCGGGCGGGCGCCGGCGTCGGCGGGACGCTCCTGCTCGCCGGCGCGATGTGGCTGCACTCCGTCCGCCCCCAGGTTCGGGCCGCGGAGCTGGACCCGATCCGGACCGGCGGCGCGATCGGCGAGGAGGTCGCGACCCGGTACTTCAGCGTCCGGGTCGAGCGGGTGGACGCGGCGCGGTCGCTGGAGCCGAGCCTCAGCCTCGGCAATCCGCCGCCCGTCGGGACGGACGGCGTCTACCTCGTGGTCCGGCTGCGGGCGACGAGCCGGGAGGAGCCGCTCCAGCTCTCCTCCGCCGTCCTGGAGACGCCCGGCGGCTACACGTTCCGGGAGGACCCGCGGACCGGGTCGGCCTCCGCGGGCGCGCAGCCGACGTTCGAGCCGATGATCTGGACGCCCGCGACGTTCCTGTTCGAGCTGCCGAGGAACCGGGTGGCGGGCGCGCACCTCGTCGTCGGCACCGGCGGTCTGCTGCCGCAGCTGTCCGCCGCGGCCGACATCGACCTCGGCCTCACCGCGGACCGCGCGGCGGCACTGCTGCGCGCCGCCCCGGAGCGCTACAAGGTCAGGGCGGACGGCCCGTGACCGCCGCCGACACCCACCCCGACGGGATCCCGCTCCCCACCCCGTCCGACCGGTCCCGGTTGCGGCCGAGGGACCGGCGCGTCGTCCAGGCGATCGCACTCGTGTGCGCGATGTCGGCGTACCTCGCCGTGCACTGGGCGGACGACACCCGCACCGTCCGCAAGAACCTGGATCCGCCGGAGAAGGTCACCACCGTCGCGGAGGGACGGATCGGTGAGCTGGCCGGCGCGCGATGGAAGGTCTTCGGACGGCAGAAGGCCGCGCCGCTGGGCAAGGCCCAGGGCGACGTGACGGAACTGCGACTGCAGCTCGCCGTCCGCCCGTCCGACGCGGCGAGCGCCAAGGCGGTCGGCTCCTACGGCCTGGTCTACCGGTTCCGCGACGACGACGGCCGCGCGTGGTCGGCGACGGCGCTGCGGACGCGCGAGCCGGCGGCGGGCGTCGCGATGGCCGTCACCGTCAGGGGGACGGTGCCCCGCGCCATGGCGGACTCGCTGGAACTGGAGATCCGGGCGCCGAAGACGTCACGGAAGCCGGGGGCCCCGCAGGTTTCGCTGCGGTTCTCGCGCTGACCCGCGCCATCACCAGGTTGAACGCCGCCGCGAGCAGGCACACGCGCAGGATCTCGAACACCAGGCCCGTCCCGTACCCGACGAACGGCAGCGCCCGCATCCACCACGTCACCTCGTGCGGGCCGATCAGCTCGTAGACGACCCGGCGGGAGGCCTCCTCCGCCACGTCCAGGCCGGCGAACAGCAGGCAGAACACCGCGAACGGCATCAGTCCCGACCGGCGCACCAGCCGCAGCCCGTACCAGGCGGGCAGCCACATCTCGCGGAACCCGCGGGTGAGCAGTTCCCGGGGGCTGCCCGAGCGGTCGATCCCGCCGGCGCGGGCCAGCCGCCGCGCAGCGCGGCTCCCGCCGAGCACGACCCGCTCGTCCCCCGCGTCCAGCCCGAGGACCACTCCGGCGATCACGAGCCAGATCAGCGCGCCGAGCACGGCGTCCTTGAACGGCGGCCACAGGTCGAGGACGGGTCCCGCCGCGCCGTCCACCCACGACCACGCCTGCCGCGCGGTGAACCAGTCGACGCCCTCGCCGCGCAGATGGTCGATCGTGAAGATGCCGAACAGCGCGAAGTTGATCTCCAGGAACGCCACCAGCGCGCCGATCGCGCGGGGCAGCCGCTCCTCGAGCCGCCACTCCGCGAGCACCTTCAGCACGAACAGGCCCGCGGTGAGGCCGATCGCGAGGCCGAGGTGGCGCTCCATCGTCAGCAGCATCCCGGCGCCCTTGAGCTGCCCCTCGAAACCGCCCTCGGCGAACCCGCGGCTCGCGGCCATGCCCGCGAACTCGCGGGCGTCCTCGCCCTGCTTGCCCCACGCCAGGTAGAAGATGACGAACGGAAGCGCGGCGCGGCCGATCGCGCCGAGCACCGACTCCTCGTTGCCCACCGCCCACGGCGTGAGGCCGCCGCCGGAGTCGCGGGCGGTGACCACGTCCAGGCCCTCCCGGACGCTGTGCACCATCAGCACCGTCACCGCCAGGGTGATCACCACCAGCAGGCCGACGGTGGTGATCGGCGCGACGTTCGCCGCGATGCCCTTCATCGCGCCGAGCCGGTAGCCCGCGTACATCGCGCCGTAGCGCAGCAACTCCCCCACGGTGAACCACAGGGCGAGCGGCAGGACGAACCGCCCCGCGAGCTTCAGCGTCGCCCAGGGGAGGACCAGCGGGGAACGCGCGGACAGAGCGGACATCGCGCCGATCGTAACGAACCCCGCCGTCCCGATGGGGGGACGACGGGGTTCGCGGACCAGGGCGCGGGTCGGACGGCACCGGTCGGCCGGCGCCGATCAGACCGCGCCGATCAGATCATGCCGGTCAGATCGCGACCTCGAGGCCGGCGACCGTGCCGGTCTTCGCGGTGACGGCGGTGTCGACGCTCACGCCGCCGGCCGCCAGGACGCGGACCGTCCAGTCGCCGTCGGCGGCGAAGAACCGGAACACGCCCTCCTCGCCCGTCACCACCTCAGCGGTGAACTCGCCCGACGAGTCGAGCAGGCGGGCGTAGGCGCTCGACACCGGGACGCCGTCACGGGTGACGGTCCCCTGGATGACGGCCTCGTTGGTCAGGTCGACGGTCGCCGGAAGGTGCGCCGTCTGCTCGGGCGCTGCGCAGCCCTGGGTCATGGTTCCTCCAAGTGTGGTGCTGCCGGACTGTGCTGGCGGACTTACTTGCCCGCGCCGAGCTCGATCGGCACGCCGACGAGCGAGCCGTACTCGGTCCACGAGCCGTCGTAGTTCTTCACGTTGTCCAGGCCCAGCAGCTCGCGCAGGGCGAACCACGTGTGCGAGGAGCGCTCGCCGATGCGGCAGTAGGCGATGGTGTCCTTGTTCAGGTCGACGCCGGCCTCGGTGTAGAGGGCGCGGAGCTCCTCGTCGGACTTGAAGGTGCCGTCGTCGTTGGCCGCCTTCGACCACGGGATGTTGGCCGCGGTCGGCACGTGGCCGGCGCGCTGCGACTGCTCCTGCGGCAGGTGCGCCGGGGCGAGCAGCTTGCCGCTGAACTCGTCCGGCGAGCGGACGTCGATCAGGTTCTGCTTGCCGATCGCGTCCACGACCTCGTCGCGGAAGGCGCGGATGGACAGGTCCTGGTCCTTGGCCTTGTACTGGGTCGCGGGACGGGTCGGGACGTCGGTGACCAGCTCGCGGGAGTCGAGCTCCCACTTCTTGCGGCCGCCGTCGAGGAGCTTCACCTTGTCGTGGCCGTACAGCTTGAAGTACCAGTACGCGTACGCGGCGAACCAGTTGTTGTTGCCGCCGTACAGGATGACGAGGTCGTCGTTCGCGATGCCCTTGCTCGACAGCAGCTGCTCGAAGCCGGTCCTGTCCACGAAGTCGCGGCGGACCGGGTCCTGCAGCTCGGTCTTCCAGTCGATCTTCACGGCGCCACGGATGTGGCCCTTGTCATAGGCGGACACGTCCTCGTCGACCTCGACGAGCACGAGCCCGGGGTCGTCCAGGTGGGCCTCGACCCAGTCGGTGTCTACCAGGACGTCTGAGCGGCTCATGCGGGAACCTTCCCTTCGGAGCGGACTTTCGCGGTGATGCGGCGGATGAGCAGATACATCTCGCAGCCGAGGCAGAACCCGAACGCCGCGTTCAGGAACGCCGCCGCCAGCGCGAGGGCGGTGGCACCGATGCCGAGCCAGGTGGTCCCCGTCGCGTACCCGGCCGTGCCCACGAGGGCGAAGGCGAGCCCGACACCCTGCGCGAAGCGGGGCGCGGCCTCGTCCTCCAGTTCCCTGGGGGGAGCGAGCCGGGGACGGATGAGCACTCTGAACACCAGTCCGTACGGGGCGTACCGAAGGCCGAGGAAGGTCGCGATGGCGAACACGACGGCCTGAGCGGCGAGCAGTGCCCAGCTTCCGGTCACCAGCACGGCGATGAGGACGACCGTGGTGACGGACGCGACGAAGCGCTGCCCACGCGGATCAACCTGCATCGGGGTGCTCCTGGCGGAGTGGAAGCGTGCGTACGAGCTAGAAGACGAAGTTTGCTCGGGGGGCGGACGGGCTCGATGCCTCAGGCCGTACGACAGAGCGAGGCGGCCACGCGGCAGAAGTCGACCGCGCGGCGCTTCGTGAGCATCTGCTCTGTCCAGTAACGCACGGACACGATGTTAAGCCGACAATCCACGGGCTGTCACATCCGTCTCGCCTTGCGAGACAGTGACATTCGTCTTAGCGCAGGTCATCCGGGCGCCGCTCACGTAGTGGATCATGTGATGGCCTCCCCGAGAGCGGCGATGACGTCGGGTTTGCGGGGGGCTCCGGCCGCGCGCCGGACGACGCGTCCGGTGGCGTCCAGGACGAGGACGGTCGGAGTGCGGACGACGTTCAGCCGCCGGACGAGATCGAGATGCGCCTCGGCGTCGAGCTCGACATGGACGACGCCCTCCACCATCTCGCTCACCTCGCCGAGGACGCGGCGGGTGGCCCGGCACGGCGCGCAGAACGCGCTGGAGAACTGCAGCAGCGTGGCCTTCTCGCCGAGCTCGGCGCCCAGCTCGTCCGCGCCGACGGTCTCGCCCACCTCGCCGCCCCTCTCCCGCCGGGCGCGCAGCACACCGTCACGGCGCCGCCTCACCAGGCCGAACACCGTGGCCGCGAGGAGGACGCACGCGGCGACCACTGCTCCGATCATCGCCCGTACAACCCCGCGGCCCCGCCGCTTCTTCCCGGCGTGGCGGGGATCACTCTCCCGGGGGGACGGGGATCACTGCCCGGTGGGCGCCTGCAGGTCGTTCAGCCGGACGTTCTCGGCGGTCGCGGCCACGCGCAGCCCCTCCGGCGTGGGCTGGATCTGGCTGATCCGCGACCCGACGGGCAGATCGGAGACCGGCACGGTCCAGGTGAGCTGCGACTTCACCAGCGCCAGCGGGATCTGCGCCGCGCCGTTCGACCCCACCGACACGGGCGAGATCGCGATGCCCTTCGCGGTCGGCTTGACCTGCACGACAGCGGTGCCGGCCAGCTGGACGCCGAGGACGTTGCCGGTCAGGTCGACCGACAGGTCGTCGCCCTTCGGCCCGATCCGCTTGACCTCCTTGGGCGCGCGCTTCTGGATCACGTCGTAGGGGACGACGGCCGAGGCGGTCGCGGTGCGCGCGGTGACATCGGCGGCGCTGCCCTTGGTGACCTCCGACAGCGGCGCGTCCACGCCCCGCATGTCGACCTTGACGCCGGTGACGGTCACGCCCTGCTGCGTCCAGTCGCCGATGCCCACCTCGATGTGCTTGTACTCGCCGCCGACCGCCTGGGTCAGGAACGGGATGCCGTGGATCGTGACGTCCGGCCGCTCCTGCAGGTTGTACTGCGCGGCGACCTGCTCACCGATCTTGTCCTCCGCGACCCGGACCCCGATCCGGTCCGCGGCGACCAGCCCCGCGGCGACCAGGACCAGCAGGACCAGCAGTACTTTCCGCATGTCTCTCCTTCGGCCTGCGGCACGCGCCCGCCACACCTTAGTGAACGAACCGCCCGCAAGGGGTCGCACCGGAGGATGACCTCTGAGACCGAAAAATCACCCGGTTGTGAGATCAGCCACCTTATGCGCACCCAGTCACTGACCGTGACGCCGACCACCCACCGTGACCTCCGGCGGTGAACTCAACCGCCGGCGAAGGGCGGCAGCACCTCCACGACGGCGCCCTCCGGCAGGGCCACGGACGCGTGCGGGCGGGTCCCGACCGGGTCACCGTCGATGAGGAACGAACTCCTGCCCACGACCCGGGCGAACTCGTCGCCGCGCGCGTCCATGGCGGCGGCCAGCGCGTCCGCCAGCGTCACCGCGTCGTACGGCTCCTCATGGGTCCCCGCCGCCGCCTTGGCGGCCGCCCAGTACCGGATCGTTCCCTTGGCCATGCATACAGGCTCTCATCCCCCGCTGACACGGTCCGGCCAGGTCGCGCCATGGACGCCGGGGCCACCTCGGTTATGCTCAGGGGTGAGGGATCCGGGCGACGAGGCCATGGAGTTCATCCGAAAGGCCCTTCATGGTCACCTCGTCTTCGAGCCGCTGGCCGTGTGCCGGGGCTGGAGGGTGAGCCGCCTGGGTCCTACGTCTTTTTAGAGACGGGAGGCGGCATTTGAGCAGCTTGCTCTTGCTGACCAACGCGCTGGAACCCTCGGACGAGGTCCTGCCGGCGCTCGGACTTCTGCTGCACTCCGTGCGCGTCGCGCCCGCCGAGGCGTCCGCGCTCATCGACGCGCCACCGGCCGACGTCGTGCTGGTGGACGCCCGCCGCGAGCTGGTCCAGGCCAAGAGCCTGTGCCGCCTGCTGCGCACCACCGGACTCGACTGCCCGCTGCTCGCGATCGTCACCGAGGGAGGGCTCGCCGCGCTGAGCCCCGAATGGGGCCTGGACGACGTGCTGCTACAGACCGCCGGCCCCGCCGAGGTCGAGGCCCGCCTCCGCCTCGCCGTCGGGCGCGCCGCGGCCGGCGCGGAGGCCGACGAGGTCCCGGGCGAGATCCGCAGCGGCGACCTCACGATCGACGAGGCCACCTACACGGCCCGGCTCCGCGGCCGCGTCCTCGACCTGACGTTCAAGGAGTTCGAGCTGCTGAAGTACCTGGCGCAGCACCCGGGCCGCGTCTTCACGCGCGCCCAACTCCTCCAGGAGGTCTGGGGCTACGACTACTTCGGCGGCACCCGCACCGTCGACGTCCACGTCCGCCGCCTGCGCGCCAAGCTCGGCGCCGAGTACGAGTCCCTGATCGGCACCGTCCGCAACGTCGGCTACCGCTTCGTCCCCGACCACCGCCCGGGCGACGCCGAGGAGAGGACTCCCGCCCGCGCCTGACCGTCCCGTGCCGCACCGCCGAAGCCGCTGAGGCGGAGCAGCGGCGCAGTCAGGACCAGGAGGACGACCGCGAGCGCCGCGACCGCGACCATGGCCCCGCGCAGCCCCACGGCGTCCGCCCACAGCCCGACGTAGACCGGCCCGGCGAGGAACCCGAGGTAGGACACGGTCGTGACGACCGAGGTCGCGCGTCCGCGGCGGTCCTCGTCGACGTTCCGCGCGACCAGGCGGAGCAGCGTCGGGAACAGCACGGCCGTCCCGGCGGCGGCCAGCGCGAGCCCGGCCCCGGCGACCGCCGGCGTGGGCGCGGCGGCGATGACGGCGGCCCCGCCCGCGGCCCCCGCCGCCCCCGCGAGAAGGACGCCGCGGACGGCGGTCAGCCCGCCCGCCGCGAACCGCGTGATCGCGACCGTCCCCGCGAAGACGGCGGGCGCGACGGCGCTCAGCCCGCCGGCGTGGAACTCGTCGTGGAGGAAGACCGCGCTCCAGCTCTGGTGGGCGTTCTCGCTGGCGAACGCGAACGCCCCCAGCACCCCGACGAGCACCAACGGGACCGTCCGGCGCCGCCCGAGCGGCACCGCCGCCTCCTGCCGGACGACGTCCCCCTCAGGAAGCGCACCGGCCTGCCGAGACCGCGCCCCCTGTCCGGCACCCGCCTTGAAGCCGGCACCCGCCCCCGCACACACAGCGGCCACGACAGCGAACGGCACGGCGATCGGCAGCGACGACACCAGCCCGGTCCCAAGGCTCGCCAGCACCACCAGACTGGAGAAGACGCCGTGAGCCCGGGTGATGACGGGTCTTCCGGCGGCCTTCTCGGCCCGCCCGGCGACCGCGTTGATGGCCACGTCGGCCGCCCCACTGGTAGCCCCCACCACGGCCAACCCGACGCAAAGGCTCGCCAGGCCCACAGCGGTGAACGCCACGAGGATGCCGGCGCCGCCGAGAGCGGCGAGGGCCGCGCCCGCGACTCCGGGCCCCCATCGATCCAGCGCCCGTCCGGCCAGGAGCATCGCCGGGAGGGCCCCCGCGCCCACGAACAGCAGCGCGAAGCCGAGCCCGCCGTCCCCGACGCCGGCCTGCTCCTGGACCCGCGGCACCGAGGCGCCCCACACCCCCCAGAACGCTCCGAACGCCCCGAAGCCCAGGTAAGCCCGGAACGTCATCCCATTGCCGACCCTCATCTGTGTAACGATACACATCTAAACTGAGGGCCATGGAACACTCCCGAGGCGCGAAGCGGGCGACCCTGGCCCAGGTGGCGGAACTGGCCGGTGTGTCGGTGATGACCGCCTCCTACACCTACAACCGGCCGAACCGCGTATCGGACGGGACGCGGGCGAAGGTGCTGGCCGCCGCGACCCGCCTCGGTTATCCGGGCCCCGACCCGAGTGCCCGGTCCCTGCGCCGGGGCAGCACCCGCACGCTCGGCGTGGTGATGGGCGAGCACCTGAGCTACGCGTTCGACGACCCGGAGGCGGTGTCCTTCCTGGCGGGGATCGCCGACGTCTGCGCCGACCACGGCTACGGCATGACCATCGTGCCGATCACGGGCGCCGCCGACGACGTCTCCCGGATCACCGACGCCGCCGTCGACGGGTTCGTCGTGTGGACCACGTCCGACGACGACCCCGTCCTCGCGGCCGTCCGGGGGACGAAGCGTCCCGCGGTGGTCCACGGCGGGCCTGCGCTGGACGGGATGGGCCTGGTGAGCATCGACAACCGCGCGGCGGCCCGAGCGGTGGGCGCCGTCGCCTTCGCGGGCGCCGCACGTCCGGCCATCGTGAGCTTCCCGCTCTCGCGGGACCGGACGACCGCGATCACCAAGGGCGCGGAGCTCCCCGACGTCCTGTTCCCGGTGACGCGCGAGCGCCTGGAGGGGTATCGAGAGGCGGCCGAAGCCGCCGGGACCGCCTGGCATGACGTGACCGTCGCCGTATGCGCGCGCAACGACGCCGCAGAGGCGGAGCGCGTCGCGACGGCCCTCCTGACCTCCGCGGAGCCACCCGACGCGATAGCCGCGATGAGCGACCGGCAGGCGTCCGGGGTCGTTCGAGCGGCGCGCGCGGCCGGCCGTGCCGTCCCCGGCGACGTGGCGGTCACCGGCTGGGACGACGCGGCCGTGGCGGCACCCCTGGGCCTGACCACGGTCGCCCAATCCCTGCGCGACCAGGGCGCGGCCTGCGCCAGGGCGATCCTCGGCGGCCAGGAGCCGGACTCCCGGCCGGCGCCATGGTCCCTGACCCGAAGGACCAGCACCCGCCGGCCCTGAGGGTCGGGCGGTCAGCCGAAGCGGCCGGTGATGTAGTCCTCGGTGGCCTTCTGCTCCGGGTTCGCGAAGATCTTGCTGGTGTCGTCGATCTCGATGAGCTTGCCGGGCTTGCCGGTCCCCGCGATGTTGAAGAACGCGGTGCGGTCGCTGACCCGGGCCGCCTGCTGCATGTTGTGCGTGACGATGACGATCGTGTACTGCGTCTTCAGCTTCTCGATCAGGTCCTCGATCGCGAGGGTGGAGATCGGGTCGAGCGCCGAGCACGGCTCGTCCATCAGCAGCACCTGCGGCTGGACGGCGATCGCACGCGCGATGCAGAGGCGCTGCTGCTGCCCGCCCGACAGGCCCGCACCGGGCTTGCCGAGCCGGTCCTTGACCTCGTTCCACAGATTGGCGCCGCGCAGCGACTCCTCGACGACCTCGTCCAGCCGGCCCTTGCGGCGGACGCCGTTCAGCTTCAGCCCGGCCGCCACGTTGTCGTAGATCGACATGGTGGGGAACGGGTTGGGCCGCTGGAAGACCATGCCGACGACGCGCCGCACCGCGACCGGGTCGACGGCCGAGTCGTAGAGGTCCTGGTCGTCCAGCATGACCTTGCCCTCGACGCGGGCGCCCGGGATGACCTCGTGCATCCGGTTCAGGGTGCGCAGGAACGTGGACTTGCCGCAGCCCGACGGCCCGATGAACGCCGTCACCGAGCGCGGCTCGATCGTCATCGAGATGTCCTCGATGGCGTGGACGCCGCCGTAGTAGGCGTGCAGCCCGGAGACTTCGATCCGCTTGGCCATGGGGTGATAACTCCTTATCGGGGTGTCAGCGGCCCGCGGGCCTGCGCCGGCCCGCGATGAGACGGGCGACGAGGTTGAGCAGCATGATGATCATGATCAGCACCAGCGCGCCCGTCCAGGCACGGTCGATCGAGTGCTGGTTCGGATCCTTCGCCTGCTCCCAGATGAACGTCGGCAGCGACCCCTGGGGGCCGCTGAAGGCGTTGGTGTTGATCGCCTTGGTGAAGAAGATCGTGAGCAGCAGCGGCGCCGTCTCGCCCATCACCCGGGCCACCGCGAGCATGATCCCGGTGATCATGCCGGTGAGCGCGGTCGGCAGCACCACGAACATGATCGTCCGCCAGCGCGGCACGCCCAGCGCGTAGGACGCCTCCCGCAGCTCGGCCGGCACCAGCTTGAGCATCTCCTCGCTGGCCCGCACCACCGTCGGGATCATCAGGATCGTCAGCGCCAGCGAACCCGCCAGCCCGGAGAAGTCGAACCCGAAGGTCAGCAGCCACAGCGCCAGGACGAACAGGCCCGCGACGATCGACGGGATGCCGGTCATGACGTCCACGGTGAAGCTGATCACCTTGCCGAGCCGGCCGTTCCCGGCGTACTCCACCAGGTAGATCGCGGTGAGCACGGCGATCGGAACGGCGATCAGGCTGGTGATCAGCACCTGCTCCAGGGTGCCGACGATGGCGTGGTAGGCACCGCCGCCCGGGTCGCTGCCGCTCACGGCGTTCATGGAGAACTGGAAGAACGTCGGGTCGAGGCGCTTGGCGCCGTTCACGACGACCGTCCACAGCACCGAGACCAGCGGGATGAGCGCCAGCACGAACGCGAGGTAGACCGCCCCCTGGGCGGCCCGGTCCTTGATCTTGCGCCCGGCGGAGACCGGGGCGAGCCGGGCCCCGGAGGCGGGCCCTCGGGTGGGGACGGCGCTCACACGAACTCCTTCCGGCGCGCGACGACCGCGCGGGCGGCCATGTTGACCAGCAGCGTGATCAGGAACAGCACGAGGCCGGAGGCGATCAGGGCGCCGCGGCCCGTCGTCGTCGCCTCGTCGAAGCTGTTGGCGATGTTGGAGGCGAACGTGGCGCCGCCGTTCTCCAGGATGTGCCAGTTGATCCCCGGGACGAAGGTCAGCACCATCGCGACCGCGATCGTCTCGCCCATGGCGCGGCCGAGGCCGAGCATGGCGCCGCCGATCATGCCGGAGCGGCCGTAGGGCAGCACCGCCATCCGGATCGTCTCCCAGCGGGTGGCGCCGAGCGCGAGCGCGGCCTCCACGTTGGCCCGCGGCACCTGCAGGAACACCTCGCGGGAGATCGACGAGATGATCGGCAGGATCATGATCGCGAGCACCACGGAGGCGGTGAAGATCGAGTTCTTGCCCGGGGAGTCGCCGCCGAGCAGCGGGATCCAGCCGAGCGTCCCGTTCAGGAACTTGCTGATCCCCTCCATGTGCTGCGACAGGAACGCCAGGCCCCAGAGGCCGTAGACGATGCTGGGCACCGCCGCGAGCAGGTCCACGACGTACCCGAGCCCGGAGGCGAGCCGCCGCGGCGAGTAGAAGGAGATGAACAGCGCGATGCCGACCGCGACCGGGGTCGCGATGAGCATCGCCAGCAGCGACGAGACGACGGTCCCGAACGCGAGCTGCGCGATGCCGAACCTCGGCGGCGCCGCGTTCGGGTTCCACTCCTCGGCGGTGAGGAAGTTCGCCTTGTTGTCCTGCAGCGCCGGGATCGCCTTCCACACCAGGAAGACCGCGATCGCGGCCATGATCAGCAGCACGATGATGCCGGAGCCGCGGGCCGCCGAGACGAAGAGCCTGTCTCCGGCCCGCCCGGTGCTCATCCGCATCCCGGCGGCACGGCGGTCGACGCCGGTGGCCGCCCGGACACCGGTCTCGCTCGTCACGGGAGGTCCTCCTTCGATCATGTCGGCGGAACCCGCGGCGGCCCCGCCGCCGAGATCATCGGCGGCGGGGCTGCGGTTTCCGTGTTCTGCTGTCAGGACAGCGCCTTGACGGACGCCTGGACCTTGGTCAGCACGGTCTGCGGGACCGGCGCGTAGCCCTTGTCGGTAAGGATCTTCTGGCCGTCCGCGCTGGAGGTGTAGGTGAGGAAGGACTTGACGAACTTGGCCTGCTCGGCCGGCAGCCCCTTCTCGCACGCGATCTCGTAGGTGACCAGGACGATCGGGTAGGCGCCCGGCTCCTTGGTCGAGTAGTCGATCTTCAGCGCGACGTCGTTGCCGGTGCCGACGACCTGCGCCCCGGCGACGGCCTTGGACGCGCTCTCCGGCGACAGCTCGGTGAACTCGCCCGCGCCGTTCTTGACGTGCGCGGTCTGCAGCTTGTTGTTCGTCGCGTACGACAGCTCCACGTAGGAGATCGCACCCTCGGTGCTCTTCACCTGGCTGGTGACGCCGTCGGACTTCGGCGCGCCCTGGCCGGTGGAGTTCGGCCACTTCTTGGCCTTCTCCCACGTCCAGATCTTCGGCGCGGTGGTGTTCAGGAAGTTCGTGAAGTTCTCGGTGGTGCCGGACTCGTCCGAGCGGTACACCGGCTTGATCGGCTCGGACGGCAGCTTGGCGCCGTCGTTCTCCTTGGCGATCGCCGGGTCGTTCCAGGTCTTGATCTTGCCGGAGAAGATGCTCGCGAGCGTCTCGGGCGAGACCTTCAGGGCGTCCAGGCCCTTCACGTTGTACACGACCGCGATCGGGCCGACGACCATCGGCAGGTTGAGCGCGTTGCTCCCCTGGCAGCGCTTCTGCGCGGCGGCGGCCTCCTCGGGCTTCAGCGCCGAGTCCGAGCCGGCGAACGACACCTGGCCGCTCGTGAACGCCTGGATGCCGGCGCCCGAGCCGCTCGGGTTGTAGTTCAGGTTGGCGCCCGCGCACTTGGACGAGTAGAGCTTCGTCCACTCCTCCATAGCGTTCTTCTGCGCGCTGGAGCCGGCCGCGTTGACGCTGGCCTTGGCGCAGTCGATGTCGCCTGACGGCGCAGCGCTCGAACTCGCCGTCGTGTTGTTGTCGCTTCCGCAAGCGGAGAGGGCCAGCGCCCCCGCGACGACCACACCGCCCAGGGCAGCGAGTCGGGAACCGTTCTTCACCGGAGGGTCTCCTTGAGTTTCGTCGGGCGGGTCCCCCGAGCCGCCCCGGCCCACGTCGACCGGACGACGGGTTCGCCGTCGAAAACGACGCTAAGCAGGCGAGGTGACCAGCCGCCCCGATCCAGGTGAACGGCGAATGAACGCGGACGAGCAGAGTTACGAAGAATGTCCCGATATGTCGTGGACACCGGGTTAACAGTGCAGCTCAGAAGCCCAAAATCCCGGTCGAGGCCGCCCCAAGGAGGGTTGGCCCGCCGGGATGCGGGTAACCGCGGGTTTTCCCAGGTCGCAGGCGCTGCACGGGTCGGGTGCCGCGCGGTCGGGTGCCGCGCGGGCCGGGGAGCTACGCGGTGGTGGCGTACATGACGTCCACGGCGTGGCGAGTGAAGCCCAGCGACTCGTAGAGGCGGACGGCCGCGACGTTCGACTCGTCCACGTACAGCATGATCTGGTCCATGCCGATGTCGCGCAGGTGGTGCAGGCCCCGCAGGGTGAGCGTGCGGCCGAGCCCGAGGCCCTGCGCGTCCGGGTCGACGCCCACGACGTAGACCTCGCCGATCCCGCCCGGGTGCACCTTCGTCCAGTGGAACCCGGCGAGCCGCCCGTCCCGCTCGGCGAGGAAGAACCCGGCCGGGTCGAACCACTCCTCGGCCTCGCGCTCGCGGACGTCGGCCATCGTCCAGGCGCCCTGCTCCGGATGGTCGGCGAACGCCCGGGCGTTCACCTCCAGCCACGCGTCCTCGTCCCGGCCCGGTTCGAAGGCCCGGATCGTCACGCCTTCGGCGGCACGGACCTCCGGCAGCGGATCGGCGGCCGGGCGCCGCATCTGGAACAGCGCGCGGGCCCGCTCCATCCGCTCGGCGGACGCGAGCGCGGCGGCGGCCGGAAGATCACCGTGCGCCCACACCCGCAGCGGCCCGCCGGCCTCGTCCCGCAGGGCGCGCAGCAGCGCCCGGCCGTGCCCCCGGCGGCGGTGCTCGGGATGGACGACCAGCTCCCCCGCGGCGGGCTCCTCCCCGGAAGCCGGATCGAGGTGGGCGTAGGCCACGACCGCGCCCCGGTCGGACACCGCGAGCCCGGACCGGCCGCCCCGCAGGGCCAGCAGAGCGTGCTCCGACAACGGCCCCACACCGTCGGCCTCCGTCGCGGCCAGCGCCAGCGCCAGCACCTCGGCGACCTCTCCGTCCCCCAGCGTCCCGCGCGCCCGCAGCTCACTCACGGTCCACAGCCTATGCCGACGGCCGCCGACGTAACGCACACGCCAAGCGAACCCCCCAGAGAGCATGTCCCCTGGTCAATTCGTCATAGAAACGTCATCAGGCCGCCGAGTACTGGATGCCGAGCGAATCTACCGTCCTCAGAATGATTCGACGACGCACCTTCCTGGCCTGCGCCGCGGCGGGGCTGACGGTCGTGGGCGTGGCCGCGCAACCCGCCGCCGCGCGCCCCGCGCCGACCGCGTCCGTGCGGCTTCTCGCCCTGAACGACTTCCACGGCAACCTCGAACCTCCCACCGGAAGCTCGGGGAAGGCCATCGACGAGAACGGCGACGAGGTCTTCGCCGGCGGCGCCGCCTACATCGCGGCGCATCTCAAGCAGCTGCGCAACCGCGACACCCTCACAGTCGCGCAGGGCGACCTGATCGGCGCCTCGCCACTGATCTCGGCCGCCTACCACGACGAGCCGTCCGTGCAGTTCCTCGGTGACGTCGGCGTCACGGCGTCGGCGGTCGGCAACCACGAGTTCGACGAGGGCTACCAGGAGCTGCTCCGCATCCAGAACGGCGGCTGCCACCCGGTCGACGGCTGCTCCCCCGCGGGCACGTGGCGCGGCGCGAAGTTCGACTACCTCGGCGCGAACGTCCTGCTGAAGAAGAACGACCGCCCCGCGATCAGGCCGTGGACGATCCGCCGCGTCAACGGCGTCCGGATCGGCTTCATCGGCGTCGTCACCAAGACGACCCCGGGCATCGTCACGCCCCAGGGCATCAAGGACCTGAAGTTCCAGGACGAGGTCGAGGCCGCGAACCGGGCGGCGCGCGAGCTGAAGCGCCGCCACGTCCGCGCGATGGTCCTGCTCGTGCACGAGGGCGACCAGGTCAAGTCCGGCTCGCGGCCGGACGAGTGCGGCGTCGTGCCGGGCGCGGGGACGCGCATCGCCCAGCAGGCCGATCCCGAGATCGACATGGTGCTGTCCGGGCACACCCACCAGCAGTACGTCTGCTCGGTGAAGGACCCCGCGGGCAAACCGCGGCTGTTCTCCTCCGGCTCCTCGTTCGGCCGCGTCATCACCGAGGTGAACCTCAAGGTGGACCGGCGCACCGGCGACATCGTCCGGTCCTCGGTCACGGGCGACAACCACGTCGTGACGCGGGACGTCACGCCGGACCCGGCGACGCAGCGGTTCGTCCAGACCTGGAAGGACCGGGTCTCCGCGATCGCCGACAAGCCCATCGGCAAGATCACCGCCGATCTGGACCGGAAACCGTCCGCCGCGGGCGAGACCCCGCTCGGCGACGTCATCGCCGACGGCCAGCTCGCCGGGACCAAGGACCTCGGCGCCCAGATCGCGCTGATGAACCCGGGCGGCGTCCGCACCGACCTCATCTACAAGGCGAGCGGCAACGAGGGCGACGGCGTCGTCACCTACGGCGAGGCGTTCGCCGTGCAGCCGTTCAGCAACGTGATGGGCGTGACGTCGCTGACCGGCGCGCAGCTCGACGCCCTCCTGGAGCAGCAGTGGACGCCGGCGGGCGAGAAGATCCTCCAGCCGTCGGCGAACCTGCACTTCACCATCGACCGCACCAGGCCGGTCGGCGACCGCGTCTCGGCGATCACCATCGGCGGGACCCCGGTCGACCCGGCCGCCGTCTACAAGGTCGCGGCGAACAACTTCCTCCTCGGCGGCGGTGACGGCTTCACCGTCTTCACCGAGGGCAAGGACCAGGTCCTCGGCGCCGTCGACCTGGACACGCTCGTCGCCTACTTCGCCGCGCAGGGCACGATCTCCCCGCCCGCGCTGGACCGCATCTCCGGCAAGTGATGATCTCCGGTAGGTGATCGATCACAGGTGTGGCCCGTGTCCCGGGCGCCTCAGGCGCCGGGACACGGGCCACACACTTGTCCGCTCGGTACTTCGCTCGGGGGGCGGGCCCCCGGAGGTCACGCGCCGAAGAAGTGGACGATGTAGTAGACGATCGCCGCGACCGCCCCGGCGGCGGGCATCGTGAGCACCCAGGCGATGAGGATGTTGCCCGCGACGCCCCAGCGGACCGCGGAGAGCCGCTTGGTGGCGCCCGACCCCATGATCGCCGAGGTGATCGTGTGAGTGGTGGAGATTGGAGCGTGCCAGATGAACGCGGTCGCGTACAGCACGAGGGAGGCGGTCGCTTCCGCGGCGAACCCCTTCGGCGGATCGACCTCGATCACCTTGCGGCCCAGCGTGCGCATGATGCGCCAGCCGCCCGCGTACGTTCCGGCCGAAAGCGCGCCCGCGCAGGCGATGATGACCCACCAGGGGACGGTCTTGCCGTCCGAGTGCCCGGTCGTGACCAGCGCGAGGACGATGATGCCCATCGTCTTCTGGGCGTCCTGCAGGCCGTGGCCGAGCGCGAGGGACGCGGCGGACATGGTCTGCGCGATGCGGAAGCGGCGGCCGACCCGGCTCGGGTTGGACCGCCGGAAGATCCACAGGATCGCGACCATGGCCAGGTAGGCGAGGCAGAACCCGACCACCGGGGACAGCACCATCGGCACCGCGACCTTGTCGACCACGCTGGCCCAGTTGACGTTCGACAGCGAGGCCAGCCCGGCCCCGACGACCCCGCCGATCAGCGCGTGCGAGGACGACGACGGCAGCCCGAAGTACCAGGTGATCAGGTTCCAGGTGATCGCGCCGAGCACGCCGGCCGCGACGACGGTGAGGCCGTGCAGGCCGGTCGGCGGCGTGATGACCTCGCTGACCGTCTTGGCCACGCCGACGCCGAGCAGGGCGCCGATCATGTTCATCGCGGCGGCCATGCCGAGCGCCACCCGCGGGGTGAGCGCCCGGGTCGAGACCGCCGTGGCGATCGCGTTGGCCGCGTCGTGGAACCCGTTGGTGTAGTCGAACACCAGGGCCACCACGACGACGAGGGCCAGCACCGCCATCTGGGCGTCCGAGCGCAGGCCGAACACGCCCGCGATCATGACGACCAGCACGCCCGCCAGCAGCAGCAGCCAGGCGCGTCCGGACACCCGGCGGGTCGCCTGCTCGCCCAGGGTCTCGGCGCCGGCCGGGGACTCGCGGGTGAGGGTGGCGCCGGTGTCCTCGGCAGCGCTCATGATTCCTTGACCGCTATGGTCTCGACCGTGTTCGCCACGTGCTCGAACGCGTCCGCGGCGTCCTCGAGGCGGTCGATGATCTGCTTCAGCTTCAGCACGGTCAGGGTGTCGTACTCGCCGCTGAACAGCTGGGCCAGCAGCTTGCGGTAGACCTGGTCGCCCTGGTTCTCGAGCCGGTTGATCTCGATCCAGTACTCGTTGAGCTCCTTCATCGAGCGCAGCCGGGGCATGGCCTCGGCGGTCAGCTCGGCGGCGCGCTCCAGGACCTCGACCATGTGGACGACGCCCTTCGGGAACTCGTCGATCTTGTAGAGCACGACGAGGTCCGCGGCCTCCTCCATCTCGTCCATGACGTCGTCGATCGTGGAGGCCAGCCGGTAGATGTCCTCGCGGTCGAACGGAGTGATGAACGTTTCGTTCAACCGACGCATGATCGCGTGGGTGTTTTCGTCGCCCGCATGCTCGCAGGCGCGCATCTTCTCCGCGATCGCCGCGCGGTCGGCGCCGTCGCTGATGAGTTCCACGAGCAACCTGGCGCCGGTGACCAGGTTGTTCGCCGAGTCGGCGAACATGTCGTAGAAGCTGTCCTCACGCGGCGTGAGACGCAAGCGCACGTCGTTCTCCTGAAGTGCCGGAACAGTCCGCAGAGGATCGTAGGCGCAACCAGCCGTAAAAAGAACCTTTGCCCTGGCTTCGGCTGCTGTCCGCCATCCTCTCACCTACAAGGTTGCCCTAGATCAGGAGGTACATACCCCGCGAGAAGTCCCCAATCTGGGGGAACGCCCGTCAGAACGGGGCTTGCGGGACGGCCGAGCATCCCGACAGGGATGACCACGAGTGAGATTCGTTACAGTGCCGCGACCTGGGCGGCGGGCTTCGGCGGACTGAAAAGACGAACCGGGGACGCCCCAAACGGCGTCCCCGGCAGCGGTGGTTCAATCCCGTGGCGTCAGCTCACGACGACCGGCCTCGCCGGACCGCACTCCGAGCACCATGTCGATCTCCGCGATGGTCAGCGGCCGCTCCGCCGCGGCCACCGCGCTCAGCATCTCGGCATAGAGTTCGATCTCGTCCAGCGCAACGCGGTCGTGGACGCGCAAATCGAGGTTCTGGCGCACCGCGTCCACCTCCGTTCGTTCCCCACACCCGTCGTCGAGGCTACGCGCCTCGCCCCGGCGGGCACATGACCCAAGAGGGCCATTCGAGGGCCACTCCGACCCTGTCCGTCCGGGGGAGGTCCCCCGCCGAGGGGTAGGCGCCGCCAGACGGCCGCGGCCCACCGATCCCAGGAGCCGCACCCCGGACTGCCTAGCCTTCCCAGGTGGGGCCCGTCTGATGCGCGCGGCCCGTGCCGCATGGCACGGACGGGCCGGTCACCGCCCCTACCGGAACCCCTCCCGGGTCCCTTGGTGGAAGCCGCCGAGCATCTGCTCCAGCGACGTCTCGGGCAGGTCGCGGACCGTCAGCCGGGCCACGGTCGCGGCGTTGACGTCGGCGCCCGCGAGCCGGGCCGCCTGCCGCGCCACGGTCTGCTCGAACAGCGCCCGCACCGTCCGCGCGTAGGCGAACTGCGGGTCTTCCCGAAGCCGCGAGAACCGGTTGAGCAACTCGACGCGCAGCTCCTCGTCCAGCATGTAGAGGTCGCGCTCGGCGTAGCTCTGGAACAGCCGGACCATGTCGCGGTCGCCCATCCCGGTGAACTCCAGGATCCGCCCGAACTCGGCGCGGAACTCGGGACTGCCCGCGAGGAAGCCCTCCATCTCCGCCGCCGGACTGGAGCAGACCACCATGAACCGGGCCCTGCCCTCCCCGCCCTGCCGCATACGGCGCAGCAGCTCCTCCACGACGGCGGGAGACCGGTCGAGCAGGTACGCCTCCTGGATGAGCAGCACGCCGCCGAGCGCCTGGTCGACCATGCCCGCGACCCGGTTCTCGGTGTCGACCCGGTCGCGGCCCGCCAGGTGGACCGGGCGGCAGGCGACCACGTGTCCGGAGTCCAGCAGCCCGAGCGCCGCGTAGATGCCGCCGACGAGGCCGGCGACGGTCGTCTTGCCGGTGCCGGGCGGCCCCGTGAACACCAGGTGCCGCGCGTCGCCGCCGGACACCCCGTACCGGGCCCGGTCGGCCGCGAGGCCCGCCTCCTCGGTCAGCTCCAGCACGGCCGCCTTCACGTCATCCAGCCCGGTGAGCTGGTCGAGCTGCCGCAGGTAGCCGTCGATGTCGCCGGGCGGGCGCAGCGCCGGCTCGATCCCCTCGGCGACGCCTGCGAGGTCGTCCGGGGTCAGCACGAGCCGGTCGTGGGACGCCCCGGCGCGCTCCATGTTGCGCTGGGCCGCCTGGTCCAGGTACGCCTCGACGAGCCGCGCGTTGACCAGGTCGCCCGGTCCGCGGAGCCGCTCCAGGTCGGCGCGGACCACCTCCAGGGCCGACGCGCCGATCGTGACGCGCCGCTCCTCCGCCAGCAGGTGCAGGAGCGTCATCCGGTTGTCGAGGTCGCCGAAGTCGGGCAGCCGGTGGACGCGGAACGCCTGCACGAGCTTCGGGTGCTCCTGGAGCAGCCGCTTGTAGGCGCCCGGCTCGCAGGTCGCGATCACCGGGGTGGTGTTCACCGGGTCGCGGCGGGCGCGGCGCACCGCGCCGACGACCGCGGCCGGGTCGGCCGCGGCGGTGACGGCCACGTCCAGCCGCTCGAAGAGGATCACCGGGCCGGGCTGCCCGAGCAGCTGCCCGATCCGCTCCGGCGGCGCGTTCCGGACGTCCTCGGCGTCGTGCGCGCGGATCGACCCGTCGCCGAGTCCGGCGTTGGCCAGCGTCAGCGCGATCATCCGGGACAGCCGCCGCTGCCCCGAGTGCGGCTTGCCGACCAGCAGTACGCCGGGCACGCCCGCCTTGATCGAGCTCGGCGCGCCGTCCACGCGGGTGCGCTCGATGTCCTCGCCCGCCGCGTTCCACTCCTCGGCCTGCGCCTTCAGGTCGCCGAGCAGCGTCGCGGCGTCGTGCTCGCCGTACACGAAGCCGAACCCGAACCGCTCCAGGACGCGGCGGGTGCTGCGGTCGCTCGGCGGCGGGATCTCGCTGACGGGCTGGTCCGGCGAGGGCGTGTCGTCCAGGAAGTCGAAGTCGCCGACCATCGTCTGGGACATGACCTTCGTCCCCGGGCCGCCTCCGGGGACGGGCGGCGGCGCGGGGTTCGGCGGACCGTCTTCGAGGTCGTCCGGGCCGAGGACGCGCGTTCCCGGCGGCTGCCCCGGCGGGGCCTGCCGGCTCTGCTGGGGCGGGCCGCCCTGGTCCTCCACGCGCGTCGCGTACGGGTCGAACGCTTGGGGCTGCGGCTCGGCCGGGGACGGGGGCTGCGCAGGGCCTGCCGGACCCGGCTGCATGTTCGGCTGGACGTTCGGCTGCGGAGGCGCCGAGCCCGCAGGCTGGTAGCCCAGCTGCGTGTACGGCGGCAGGAAGTCGTCGTCCTGCTTCTCCTCCTCGGGAGGCGAGAAGCCGCCGGCCTCCTGAGGGGGCGCGGGCATGTGGCCCGCCTGGACCGGCTCGGGCACGGCGGGCTGGGCCGGAGACGGAGGCTGCGCCGGAGACGAGGGCGGCGGCGGACTCTGCATCGGCGCGGGCGGTGCCGGGCTCTGCATGGCTCCGGGACTCTGCACGGGTGCGGGCGGCACGGCTCCGGGACTCTGCCCGGGTGCGGGCGGGGCCGCGCCGGGGCGCTGGAAGCCGAGCTCGGTGTACGGCGGCGCGGCGGCGGCCTCGTCCTTGTCGTCCTCGGCGGGCGAGTGGCCGCCCGAGATCGGATCCGGGGCGGCGAACCCCGGGGAGTTGAACGCGGCCTGCTGCCCCTGGCCGGGCGCCGGGGTCTGGGCATGCCCGGCGGCGGGGCCGGGCGCGTTCTCCCAGCCGGGCTGCGCGGGCGGCTGGACGAAGGGGCGGTCGGGCTCGGACGGCGCGAAGTTCGCCCCGGACGCCCCCTGCGGCGACGCGCCGGGGGCGAGGCCGGGCTGGCTCGGCATGTTGAACGGGGACGGCTGCTGCGGCACCGGGTTGGGCGTGGACGTCGGCGCGGCGGCCGTGGCGCGGGCCCGGTTGCGTCCGATGATCCCGGCGACGATCGCGGTCGGGACGGGGAAGCCGCGGGGACGGGCGGGCATGCCGCCGAGCCGGCACCACGCGAGGTCGACCTCGTACATGGCCGCCAGCAGCGACTCGGCGCCCGGACCGGATCCGGCGGCCGACCGCAGCGGCTCCGGAAGGCGCATGTCCTGCGGCCACAGCCGGCGCAGCGGATGCCCCCGCTGCTCCGACACCGCCTGCACGGTGTAGCGGATCTCCGGGTCCAGCCAGGGGACGATGGTGCCCACCATGTCCTTGCGGACGACGTCCAGGTCGGCGGCCAGCAGCGCGGCGGCCACCAGCCGGGGCTCGATGTAGGCCGGTTCGGCGGGGTCGCCCGACAGGTCGGCTATCAGCTCGCTGAGCGTGTAGAAGGCGTGCCGGAAGTTGTCCCCCGGCGAGCTCTCGTTCCTCAGCGCGGGCACGAGGTTGGGCGGGCACCGCGTCAGCCACTGCTGGACGATCGCCTGGTCACCGTAGGGCAGCGCCCCGTAGTCGACGGTGGGGTTGGACAGGGTGGTGCCGAGGATGGCGAGCAGCGCGTCCGCCCTGACCTGGAACCGGACGTCGTCGCGCAGCGCGCTGGCGACGGCCCACATCGTCCGCAGGACGACGACCGCCGCGTCCACCCGGCTGGCGCGCAGCCGCTCGGAGTAGAGCGCGACCAGCGATTCCAGGGCGGGCGGGGTGAGCCAGCGCGGGCCGTCCACGTCGGGGAGGGGCCTGGCCCGGTAGGGCTTCCACAGGTCGAGCATCTGGGCGTCCAGCCGCGAGTCGAACGCGGGCGCGGCGGAGCACCACAGCATCACGCCCCAGGCGACGGCGACGGTGGACGGCGCCTCGCTCGTGAACTCCCGCCACCAGTGCGGGTAGTCCTGCGCGGCCAGCGTGGCGGCGGACTCGACGGTCGAGCGGACCCGCGAGGTCAGCTCGGTCGCGAACCCGTGCGCGACGAAGGGCAGCCCGGACGGCGGGTCGTAGGAGAAGTCGGGCCCGGCGGGGATGACGTGCGGCGGCAGCGCGGGCACCTGCCCGGGCCGCTGCTGCGCGGGCCTCGCGGCCATCCGGACGGCGGGGATGCGCGGCGGCGGGCACAGGTACCACTGCCCGTCGGACGGGTGCAGCCGGTACCAGCGGGCCCACGCCCCGAACAGCCACCACGTCCCGTCCGGCAGGACGAGCATGCGCCCCGCGATGGCGTGATGGCGCTGCTGCGGAGGCGCCGACGGCCACCATGCGGCGGCCACCATCGCCCTCGTGTCGCGCTCTGCCTCCGTGAACGGATCCTGCCCCGCAGCGGGGCTGGGCGGCGGAGCACTGCCATAGCCCGGTCCCCACACCACGATGGTCATGGTAGTCAGCAGAATCCGGCCGGGGCTCCCCTCACCGGCCCATTCGCCGTGTCCCCGCAGGTCAGCGAATTATCAGAGGCGGGAAACAGTGGGGGCGGACGATCCGCGGGGCACTTCGCGGTCGGCCGTACCGCACATTTCGGTCGGGCGAGCCGCTCGGCCCCCTGCGTGGTTCAGTCCCCTGGGCGGTTCAGTCCCACTGGGCGGTGCGGTGCCGCTCGGCCTTCTGGACGTACACCTCGGGCGTGTACCGCAGGACCGCCCGGTCGTCGTCGGTGAGCTCCCGGACGATCTTGCCGGGGGTGCCCGCGACGAGCACCCCGGACGGGATCTTCTTGCCGGGCGGGACGAGCGCGCCGGCCGCGATCAGCGTCCCGGAGCCGATCCGGGCGCCGTTCAGCACGATGGCGCCGATGCCGATGAGCGAGCCGGTCTCGACGTGGGCGCCGTGCACCATCGCCTTGTGGCCGAGGCTGACCCGGTCCTCCAGGACCGCGGGCATGCCCGGGTCGGAGTGCATGCAGCTGAGGTCCTGGATGTTGCACTCCTCGCCGACGATGATCTCCTCGTCGTCCCCGCGCAGCACCGAGCCGTACCAGACGCTGGACGCGCGGCCCAGCGTCACCCGTCCGACCACGACCGCGCCGGGCGCGACCCACGCCGCGGGGTCGATCTTCGGCCGGTCCTCGCCCAACGCTCCCAGGTAGCTCATGGCGCCGATGGTAGCCGCCCCCCCGGCGGAGGGTTTTCTCCGCAGATTGGATAGTTTGTCGCGCATGTCCATGTGACGAAACGGCTGCGAGTAGTGCGGTTCCGGTTGCGCGAATGGGGTGGACCGGACAAGAGTCGTCCTGACGTTTCCCACCGTGGGCCGCTCACCGGCGGGTGAGGATCGCATCTCAACCGACCCTGACGGGGTGATGACCCCCGCCAACGACCCCTTAGGCATCATGAGCAACGAAGCCGAAATCCTGCCGAACCTCCTCCAAGAAGAGTCCTTCGAGATCGTCATGCGCGGCTACAACCGCCGCCAGGTCGACGACTACATCGCCCGCGCCCAGCAGAAGCACCGTGAACTAGAGGCGCGGCTCGCCCGCGCGCAGGACGAGGTCGAGCGGATCCGCCGCGAGATGGCCGAGGTCCGGGAGGCCCGCAAGCCGACCGGCGACGACCTCAGCGACCGCCTCCGGCAGATCATCAACCTCGCCGAGGACGAGGCACAGGACAAGCTCGCCGAGGCCGAGGCCAGGGGCACCGAGATCCGCAAGGACGCCGAGCAGGAGTCCAAGCGGATCATCGACGACGCCCGCTCGAACGCCGAGCGGAACCTCGCGCAGGCGCAGGAGAGGGCCGAGCACGTGCTCGCCTCCGCCAAGAAGGAGTCCGAGAGCGTCCTGTCGGCCGCCAAGCAGGAGGCCGAGCAGACGGTGACCGGCGCCCGGCTGGAGGCCGAGCGCACCCTCACCGCGTCCGAGCGCCGCGCCAGCGTGATCAACGAGGGCGCGACCCAGCGGCTCACCGCGCTCACCAAGAACCACACCCAGGCCCTCCAGCGCCTCACCGAGATCAGCGAGACGCTGCACCGCCTGCTGACCGCCGAGAACGAGGCCGGTCCGCTGGAGAAGATGGTCGAGGACGCGGTCCGGCAGAGCCCGCCGCCCCGCGCCCAGGGCAAGCCGGCCCCGCAGGCGCAGCCCGCGCAGGCGGCTCCCCAGCAGCCCGCGTCCCCGGGGGCCAAGCCGGTCGCGAAGCCGGCGCCGGCCGCCGCGAAGCCGGCCCCGGCCCCGGCCAAGCCCTCGCCCGCCGCCGCTCCGGCGCAGGCGAGCCCGGCACAGCCGGTCCCGCCGCAGACCGCTCCCCCGGTCAAGAAGCCCGAGCCGTCCCCGGTCGGCGACGGCCCCGCGCCCTCCGTCCCGCCGCAGGCCAAGCCCGCGCGTCCGGACGAGGACTCCGGCGGCCCGGCGACCGCGCCCATCCCGCCGCAGCAGCCGCGCGGCCCCATCGAGTTGTAGCGCGCACCGCGGGCGGGGGGGGGGGGGGGGAGCGGCCCCCCCCGCCACCCCCCCCGGGGGCCGCGGGCCGCCGGGGGCCCCCGAAAAAATGAGATATTAGATCGCAAGCC